>CAJOQU010000115.1 GCA_905236975.1 uncultured Clostridia bacterium | reverse complement strand
GATCCCCTGTATTTTTACATGCACGCGGGCAATTTTCAGCAACAGCGGCACGGTAATTTTCGCCCAAAAACGAAAGTACCGGCTGCCGCGGTCGGTCGGGGAATCCAGCCGTACAAAAAGTGCCGAAACGATCAAAATCAACAGATGCAGCAGCACCAGCGCCACAAAAAAGCCGACAAGCAGCAGCGGCGACAGCCACCAGCCGCAGGATTTTGTAAACAGACCGCCTATTCGATCGACCAACAGAACCAAAACGGCGCTGACCACCCAATATATGTAAAACACAAGCATTCCTTCCCTTTGATTTAATTTTGTTTTCGGACGATGGCATATTCATCGTAAAAATCGTAATACGGGCAATGCGTAGGCCAAAAACAAGCGCATTTCGTCTTCATCCAAATCCATTTCGCAGATCATACAGTCGCTTTCATCGTCATAGACGTAGTTTCTGCAATTTTCACACATGGTTTGACTCATTTTCAAATTCCTCCGTTGGGCGGGCGCTGCCATCATGCAAGCGCTCAAAAAGAGCGCGATAGCGCCCGGTTTTTAATTTTGGGAAAGCCTTGAAAATACGGTGATGCATCAAACCCTTGCTTTCGGCCAACGCTTTAAATTCGGCGACCTTTTTATTATACTCGGCTTTAAGCGCTTGCAGCCGGGGTTTCTCCTCCTCCAGCCATTCGCTTCTCTTACCCGCGGCAACGATGGTGGTTTCGCTGATGTTTTCACCGATCTTTTCAGACAAAGCGCGCAGGCTTTTTTCAAGTTCCAGCATGGCATTCATTTTTTTAGGCAGTTTTAACAGTTGCGTAAGGGTGATAACAAGGTCTGTCACAAAGACGATGCCGCAGACGGCCAACAGCACCCCGCCAACGACCACCGGCGTTTTGGTGATGAGCATATACACCAGCGGGTGGATCGCCCCGATCACAAACGCGGCGGCCAAGCCCCACAAAATACTGAATTTCAGGCAAATGTACCCGTGCAGGTTAAAGGGCATATCCGAATAATCCCACCATTTATCATGGAAGAACTTTTCCAGCACAAAGCCGGTAAGCAACTCCAACGCCGAAGTCAACAGCGCCGCTCCCAAAAACAACAGCAACACGTTATGCCGCAGTTGCCAAAGCGCCAGCACCACCCCCAGCATGCCCACCCCGTAAATGGGGCAAACCGGGCCGTTTAAAAAGCCGCGATTCACAAAAACCCCTTTTTCCAAAGCGGCAAAAGCCACCTCGCAAATCCAACCCAAAAAGGCATAGATCATGAAGATCCAAGCGGCCTGGTACAGATTTTCAGGCATGCGGGTTCCTTCTTTCTAATTGGTTTCTGCGCCGATGACGGGTTGCGTACCCTGGTCACCGCCCGATTCGGTCGTGCCGGAGCCGCCGGAAGATTCCCCGCCGGAGGAGTTGCCGGCGTTGCCGCCCGGCTCGGTACCGGGTTCATTGCCGGGCTCGGTATTGTCCGGATTTTCAGGCGATTCCCCGCCGGAGGAGTCGCCCGGGACGATCCCTTCGCTGTTGGTATTGTCTTCTGACGAGGTATCCGACGGCTCGGACGAGGTTGGATTTTCACTGCCGGTATTGTCCTCTGACGGGGTATCCGCCGTGACAGGCGACCCCGTGCCGCCGGAAGAAGCGCCGCCCGTACTGCCGCTCCGGTTCGCGGTCGAGCCGCCAGAACCGGATGACCGGCCGTAATACCAATCGTTCTTTTCAATGCCGTTTGTTTCCATATATGTCTCGGGGGCGATATCGTCGTAAATAAAGGCGCGAACCAGCTTACCCGCGTAATTAAGGTCGTAATACACATAGGATTTATTGTTCATTTGATACTGGGTCAACGGTACACGCGTCTGTTCAAAAGTAGGCGAGTTCAGCAGAATATTAACCGCCAGACTCATGATCTCGCTGTAAGAAAGGGAAGTCTCACAGCAGGGAATCAGCGCTTTGGCAAGCCCGGCATACTGGGATTTGTTAATGGTCAACGCTTTATTGAACAGCTGCTCCATCACATAACGCTGACGGTCGGTACGGCCGTAGTCGTTGTTGGTGCCCTCAATATTGGCGGCGTGACGGATGCGCGCATAGGCCACCGCCTGCACGCCGTTTAGGTGATAAGTGCCGCCCTGATGAATATAGTAACCGGACGGATCAAGCTTAAAATACCCGCAAAGCTGATCCACCAGACCGTTAAAGCCGTAATTGACCCGTTTGCCGTTTTTGTAGCCATAGGCGTCCAGCTCGCCATCGGCCAAGGTGACGTCTATCCCGCCCACCGCGTCGATAATATCGGCCATGCCGAGAAAATTCACGGTGGCATACTCAGAAATGTCCAACCCGAAAACCTGATTGAGCGTCTTGATGGCAAGCTCCGGCCCGCCCAAAGAATAAGCCGCGTTGATTTTGGTATAGCGGGTCCTGCCGTCCTTTTCAATGGGAACCAGCGAATCCCGCATAACCGATATCATTTTAACCTTTTTCGTTTGGGTGTTCAAGCTCATGATCATGATACTGTCTGACAAGCCCTTGAAAGATTTCATATCCCGTGAGTCAATGCCGAACAGAGCGATATTGAGAATGTTTTTATCAATAACCGCGGAAAAGCCGAGATCCTCGGGGTTGGTGCTGATGCGGTTATAGTTATACCGGAACATCACGCCAAGCACGCCCGCCGCGATGGTTACGACCAGCAACAGCGAAACACCGGTAATGACAAGTCCCTTTTGCCAACGCTTGCGGCTGCGCCACCAGCGGCTAAGCTTTGAGCTTCTTTTTTTCTTGCCGTATTTTCTTTTTTTGGCATGTTTGCCGTGCGACGCAGATGAAACCTCATCGTCATCCACAAACACAAACATATTGTTTTCTCGATTTTCCATGCTTTTAACACCCAATTATCAAATTTTCCGCTTTTATTCCATGCCAACAAAGCCCTTGCTACATGCCGATCAGCGCTTTGTAGATTTCTCCTTTTTTAAGACCCGTGATCGCGGCGGCCTCCTTTGCGGCCGACGAGGCGGACAAGCCGTTCGCCATACGGTTTTTGGCCAAGGCCACTGCCGAATCCAAGGTGATTTCCTCCTGCTCTTGCGGTTCTTTTCCCCTTATAATCAGAACAAATTCGCCCTTGGGCGGATCGTCGGTAAAACGTGCCAGCGCGCCCGACAGCGTAGTGCGCAGCACCGTTTCGTGCAGTTTGGTGAGTTCTCTTGCAATCGCTATTTCCCGGTCACCAAAGGCTGTCAGCATGTCCCGCAAAGTTGCAACCAATTTATGCGGCGCTTCGTAAAAAATCATGGTGCGCGTTTCGTTTTGCAGACTTTGCAAATGCTGTTTGCGGCTGATTTTATTGACCGATAAAAACCCTTCAAAGCAAAACCGGCCGCTTGGCATACCGGAAATGGCAAGCGCCGTGACCAGCGCGCTGGGGCCGGGAACCGATTCCACGGGGATACCGTTTTCCCGCGCTGTGCGAACAAGGTCTTCCCCGGGGTCGGAGATGGCGGGCATGCCCGCGTCCGATACCAGGGCGCAGTTTTCACCCTTTAAAAGCCGCTCGATGATAAGATTTCCCCGCCCGGCTTTATTATGCTCATAATATGAAAGCATTTCTTTTTTCAGTTCAAAATGATTGAGCAATTTGATCGTAACGCGGGTATCCTCCGCGGCGATAAAATCCACCTCGGAAAGGATCCGCACGGCGCGGGGGCTCATGTCCTCCAAATTGCCGATCGGCGTGCCGACCACATAAAGCGTTCCGCTCACGATGTTGCCCCCTCTTTATAAACACCGTATATTTTTTTCATCTCGGGCGACAAGCCGCCGTCTTCTTCTACATATAAAGTAGGCAAAATGCGAAGACCCGCACGGGCGCCGCGTTTGCCCTCGACCAATACAAGCCATGGTTCCTCGCCCTTTCGCTGGCAAACCAGCCGCAGGCGTTTGGGCTCGGTTTGGTAAGTGTGCATCCATCCCATTAACTCGGGCAACCGTTCCGGCCGCTGGCACAGGCACAACCGACCCGCCGTTTGCAGCAGATGTGCGCCGGCAGCCACAATGTCTTCCAGCGTGCAGGCGACCTCGTGCCGGGCAACACAGGCGGTTTGATCGCGATTTTTTAATCCCGCCTGCGGCGCCTTATAAGGCGGGTTGCAGGTAACCAATGTTTGCGCACCGAAAGCAATTTTTCCTTTTAAATCTTTCAAATCACTGTGCAGAAAGGTCAGCTTGTCCGTTCCGTTATCATGGGCGGATCGCCGTGCGAGCGTAATCGCCTCGCCGCTGATATCCACCCCGACGCCCGTTTGCAAAGCGCCGTTGCGCGCCATAATAAACGGAATAATGCCGCAGCCCGTACCAAGATCCACCAAACGGTCGGTCTTTTTGGCCGATGCGAAATCCGCCAGCAAAACCGCGTCCGTTCCAAAGGTATGATGGGGCGAGACCCAGACCGAAAAGCCGCCGCCAAGCGGCTCACACGAGGCTAACTTCTCGTCCATTTCACACCCATGGGAGTATCCTCCAGCACAATGCCCATGGCTTTTAATTGATCCCGGATGGCATCGGCCGTTTTAAAATCTTTGGCCTTTCGCGCCGCGGTGCGTTGCTCAATGAGCTGCTCGATCTCACTGTCAAGCGCATCGTTTTTGCGGTTATAAACCAACCCCAGCACACCGGTCAGCTGGTCAAACAAATCGGCACAGGCGGTCAAAGTCGCCTTGCCCGGATTTTCGGTAAGGGCGGTATTGATATCCCGCACCAACACAAACACAGCGGCCAGCGCGTCGGCGGTGTTGAGATCATCCTCCATCGCGTCGATAAATTCCTGCCGGCGCTCTGCCAAAAAGGCAGGTGTTTCACCGCCGTCGGGCGCGTTTTTCAGGGCAAAATCGATGTTGTCACGGCAGGTGTACAAGCGCTCCAGCGCGTTTTTGGCCTGCTCGATAACCTCGACTGAATAGTTGATGGGACTGCGGTACTGCGAGGCGACCATCATATAGCGAATCGGTTCGTAGCCGTATTTCTCGGCCACATCACGCACGGTGAAAAAGTTGTTTAACGATTTGGACATTTTGTGGTTATCCACATTGATAAAGCCGTTATGCATCCAGTAATGCGAAAAATCGCAGCCGTTGGCCGCTTCGCTTTGGGCGATCTCATTTTCGTGGTGGGGAAAGATCAAATCCAGCCCGCCGCAGTGAATATCAATGGTTTTGCCAAGGTAATGACCGGCCATGGCCGAGCACTCAATGTGCCAGCCGGGGCGACCCTTGCCCCAGGGGGATTCCCAAAACGGTTCGCCGGGCTTGGCGGCCTTCCATAGGCAGAAATCCATGGGATCCTCTTTGATCTCGGTCACATCAATACGGGCGCCGGCCTCTAAATCCTCGAGCGGCTGATGCGACAGCTTGCCGTACTCCTTGAATTTTTTGGCGCGGTAGTAGACATCCCCGCCGGATTCATACGCGTATCCCTTTTCCAACAGGGTGGCGATGATGGACTGAATCTGCTCGATATGATCGGTCGCACGCGGATTCACGGTAGCAGGGCTCACATTTAAGCCCTTGGCGTCGGTCCAAAATTCGGCAATATAGCGCTCGGCGATCTCGGGCACGGTAGAGCCCTCCTCGTTCGCGCGGCGGATGAGCTTATCGTCAATATCGGTAAAATTTTGAATAAACTTCACTTGATACCCGCGCCATGTAAAATAGCGCCGCAGCACATCAAACACGCAAAGAGGCCGCGCGTTGCCAATGTGGATGTAGTTATAGACCGTGGGACCGCAGGCATAAATTTTGACCTCGCCTTCGGTAATGGGGTGAAACTCGTCTTTTTGACGGGTCAGGGTGTTAAAGATCCTCATGATGGGTTTCTCCTTCTGTCGCTTCTATGTTAAGTAACGTTTCAAGTTGCTCCATGCGCTTTTCCAGGCATTCCATTTTTTGTTTGACCGGGTCGGGAATATGAATCTGATCCAGATTCTGCGCACAATCGACCCGTTTGCCGTCTAATTTCACCACACGGGCAGGCACACCCACCACCGTGGAATTGGGGGGCACCTCTTCCAGCACCACCGCGCCCGCGGCCACGCGGGAATTGTCCCCGATCTTAAAAGGTCCCAACACCTTGGCGCCCGCGCTGATCATGACGTTGTTGCCAATGGTGGGGTGGCGTTTGCCGGTGTCTTTCCCGGTGCCTCCAAGGGTCACGCCTTGATAGATCAATACATCGTCGCCGATCTCGGTCGTTTCGCCGATCACAACCCCGGTGCCGTGGTCAATGACCAATCGTCTGCCGATCGTCGCACCCGGGTGAATTTCAATGCCGGTTTTACGCACCGCGCGCTGGGAGACCCATCTTGCTAAAAAATGCAGATTATGGCGGTAATAAAAATGGGCGCGCCGGTGCATGCGAACCGCCTTGACGCCGGGATACAAAAGCAAAACTTCCAAAAAGCTGCGCGCAGCGGGATCCCGCTCTCTAACGGCGTTTACATCTTCACGAAGTTGGTTGAACAAAGCCATGCCCTCCTATTTGGTAGGATCAATGTATTCTTTACCGGACAGCAGATAGATCGCCCCCGATATAATACATAATACGGCGGAAATCCAAAACAAGATACTGATGATCACGCCGCACACGCTTTGCAGTTGTACGCCGCCTATACCGAAATCGACCGTCACCGCATAAGACGCCAATGCAAAAATAATGCCTGCCATTTGACTGACGGTCTTGCACTTGCCCCACATGTTGGCGGCAATGACCTTCCCGCCGCTTGATACCGCCACCAGCCGCAGGGACGAAACCAGAAACTCACGGAACAGCACAATAAAGGCAATCCAGGTGACCTGCCAGCCAATGCCGCGCTGAATAAATCCCAAAAAAGCGGCGGTGGTGAGCATTTTGTCGGCCAAGGGGTCTAAAAATTTGCCGAAATCGGTCACCAGATTGTATTTGCGCGCCATTTTGCCGTCAATCATATCGGTCAGCGACGCGGCGATAAACAGCACCAGCGCCACGGTATAGTGAAACGGAAACTCGATCATCAGCGCCGCCATAAAAAAGGGTGTGGCGATAATACGGGCAATGGTCAGTTTATTCGGCGTATTCATTCTGTCATCTCTCCCAGTAAATCATAATCCAAACAATCGTTGATCTGTACGGTCACAAAATCCCCAATGGTCAACGGCCGATGCGCCATAAAAAAGATTTTGCCGTCTACCTCAGGGGCGTCGGCGGGGGTGCGGCCGAAATAGCATTTGATATAATCGTCCCATCCCTCGACCAGCACCTCGGTCACCTGACCGATTTTTTCCTCGTTCTTCCTACCGGCGATGGTCATTTGCGCCTCCATGATATTTTCCATGCGATCGGTCTTGGTCTGCTCGTCAAGCTGGTCGGCAAACCCGGCGGCAACGGTATCCTCCTCCGCTGAATAGGGGAAACAGCCAAGCCTGTCAAACTGCATTTCTTTCACAAATTCGGCCAGTTCTTCAAATTGCGCCTCGGTCTCCCCGGGAAATCCGGTAATCAGGGTGGTGCGCAGGGTCACGCCCGGCACCCGCTCCCTGATTTTTTGCATCAGCTCGGATAAACTCTTCCGGTCGCCGCGGCGATTCATGCGTTTTAAAATATCGGCGTTTACATGCTGCAGGGGAATATCAAAATATTTGACCAGCTTTGGCTCCTGCGCCACGGTTTCCAGCAATTCGTCCGTAATCCTGTCAGGGTATGTATAAAGGGTGCGGATCCAGTGTAAACCCTCCACTTTGCAAAGCTGCCGCAGCAGCTCGGCCAACATGGGTTTGCCGTACAGGTCTTCCCCATAAGCCGTGGTATCCTGCGCGACGACCGTCAGTTCCTTCACGCCGCCGGCCGCCAGGCGCTCGGCCTCGGCCACACAGTCCTCGATCGTGCGGCTGCGCAGGCGACCCCGGATTTTCGGAATGGCACAATAGGTGCAGGCGTTGTCGCACCCTTCGGCAATTTTTAAATAGGTACTGAAGGGGTAACTGCCCAAAATGCGCTCTCCGTTTAAAGGAAGCTCCAGCTTTTCGCCGAAATGATTTTGGGCATTGCCGGCCAGCGCCTCGCTGACAATACGGTCAATTTGGGCGTTGGCGCCAAGCCCTACACAAACATCCACCTCGGGGATCTCACCGGTCACATCGTCCCGGTAGCGCTCGGCCAAACAGCCGGTCACGATCAGCGCCTTGCATTTGCCCGCTTTTTTATATTGCGCGGCTTCTAAAATATTTTCGATTGCCTCTTTTTTTGCCTCTTCAATAAAGCCGCAGGTATTGATGATGATGGCCTCGGCCTCGGCCTCCTCGGGGGTGATAACGAACCCCGCGTTTTGTAACGTCCATAGCATTTTTTCGGCGTCCACTTGATTTTTTGGACAACCGAGCGATACCATACAAATTTTGGTCATGCCTTATTCCTCACTGAATTCCAGTTCTTCATTGTATTGCCTGAGCGCGGCTTTAATGGCTTCAAACGAAAAGCCTTTGCGCGCCAAGGCCGCATACACCTTTTGCGTGCCGTTTTCCTGCAGCAGGCGGTTGGCGTATTTTCGTTCCAGCAGAGTGCGGATCTGCTCGGTCTCGTCAGTCTCCATGCCGTCGGCCGCCTCTTTGGCAATGTCATACGGCACGCCCTTGGCCATCATTTTGTTGACGGCCTCGCGGCGGGAGATATTGGCCTGTGCGCACCGGTAAGCATAGTTTTCGGCAAACCGGCGGTCATTCAATAAGTCAAGCTCCACCAGCCGCGCAATCACCGCCGCCGAAGCACGTTTGTCAAACCCCGCCTCGACCAGCTTGCGGTAAAGCCCCTTTTCGGTGCGGTCGCCGCGATCCAAATACCACAACGCACGGGATTTTGCCCGCCGATAGTCGGACTCATAGGTCAGTTCCTCGATTTTCTCGGGTTCCAACACCGCATCCGGCCGCAAAACATGCTCGGACACCACGTCTTTATCCAGCATCAAGGTGTCGCCCGTGTCAAACACCAGCTTTGCCAAATGCTTTTTATCCGGCCGCAGTTCAACAATACGCATCAATCTTCCACCGCGATGTCAATATCGACATGCTTATGCGGTCTGGCAGGTTCCGCCGCGGGCTCAGCCGCGGATTCGTCTGTTATTTCCGGTTCGGCACTTTGCCCCGTTACCCCGGTGCCCGCCTTGACCGCCGCAAAGATTTTATCTTCCACTTCTTTAGCCAGTTCTTTATTTTCTTCAAACAACTGCTTTACTTTATCGCGCCCCTGGCCTAAACGCATTTCGCCGTAGTAAAACCATGCGCCGGATTTTTTCAGCACATTGGTTTCGACCCCAACGTCGACCAATTCCCCGACATGCGAAATGCCCTTGCCGTACATAATATCAAACTCGGCGGTTTTAAAGGGCGGTGCCACCTTGTTTTTGACCACCTTCAGCTTGGTGCGGTTGCCGATCTGCTCGGACCCGTCTTTGAGCGGTTCGCCGCGGCGCACGTCAATGCGCACGCTGGAGTAAAACTTAAGCGCCCGACCGCCGGTGGTGGTTTCGGGGTTGCCGTAG
>CAJOQU010000114.1 GCA_905236975.1 uncultured Clostridia bacterium | reverse complement strand
GTGTATCATGCAGTTGACCGTCTGCGGGGTGATCTCCGGTCTGCTGGCACTGATTTTTGAGCGGTTTTCCTGGGCGGATTTGTGGGCGGCCGCGCCCTATATTCTGTATTTGGGCGTCATGTCCAGCGGTGTGGCCTTTACTTTACAGGTGATTGGCCAGCGTTATGCCGAACCCGCCGTGGCCTCGCTTTCCATGTGCCTGGAAAGTGTGTTTGCCGCGCTGGGCGGCTGGGTGATTTTGGGTAACGGCCTTACCGGGCGCGAATTGCTTGGCTGTGGGCTGATGTTCGCCGCCATTCTGATTGCGCAAATTCCCGAAATACGGCGCGCAAAGGTAGCCTCATAAAACCATCATTTGTTACAACTGAAAGTAATGGGTTTTTTCCGCCGACTATGTCGGCAGAAAAACGCAAATGCGGCTGACCGCCGCTAAACAAGTATATTGACGACTGAACAGCCTTTTCAAAAGGGCTGTTTTTTTGTTGCCTATGATTCTGTTTTCTATATGTATGCCTTTTTAAAAAAGCAGGCACAAGATATAGTGAAATGAACGAATATACAAATCATAAGAAAAAAATATTGTGAAAAATCCAAAAAATCTCTTGATTTTTAAACTTGGGTGCCGTATAATAACATTACAGTGGTGTAAAGTGGAGCTAAAACTTATTAAAGTGTATGAAAGTGGGGGATAAAACATGCTTTTTGGCGGATATCAGCACAATATCGATAAAAAAGGCAGAGTTTTTCTTCCCGCAAAGTTCCGCGAACAACTGGGTACCGGCATGATGATCTGCCGCGGCATTTTCGGCAAGCGTTGCTTGTGCGTCTATTCCGCCGAGCAATGGGAAAAGCTGGTTGAGCACATCAGCACGCTTCCGGTTATCAAATCGCTGGACGCACAGCGTTTCTTATATGAAGGCAGTTTTCAGGTCGATTTTGACACACAGGGCAGAATTTTGATTCCTCCGACCCTGCGCGAATACGCGAATTTAGAGGGGGAAGCGCATATCATCGGCATGGCCTCTTACCTTGAAATTTGGAATACGGAGCTTTGGAACGCGGAAAGCGCCACTTACACATCCGAATCCATTGCCTCCATTATGGAGGAACTTAACTTCTAATGGAATTTTCTCACACTTCGGTTTTGCTGCGGGAAGTGATCACGGCGTTGGATGTGAAACCCGACGGCATTTATGTGGACGGCACGGCCGGCGGAGCGGGGCATTCGCTTGAAATTGTCAAACGGCTGACGACCGGGCATTTATACGCCTTTGACCGCGACCCGGACGCGGCGGCGGTGGCGAGCGAGCGGTTAAAGCCTTATCCCGCCACGGTGATTCAAAGCAATTTTGACCAAATGGACAAGGTGTTGGCCGATTTCGGCGTTACACGGGTCGATGGCATTTTGCTGGATCTCGGCGTTTCTTCTTATCAGTTGGACAACCCCGAACGCGGGTTTTCCTACCGGCAGGATGCCGCGCTTGACATGCGCATGAGTAAAACCGGACCCGACGCGGCCGACTTGGTGGCAACTTACAGCGCCCAACAACTGGCCGAAATTTTCACCCGTTACGGCGAAGAAAAATTTGCTTTTCGCATTGCCAAAAAAATTGAAGCAGAGCGCGAGAAGGCGCCCATTTTGACCACCGGCCGTTTGGCCGATATCATCGCTTCGGCGGTGCCGGCGTCCGCAAGACGCGACGGCCACCCCGCCCGCAGGTGCTTTCAGGCCCTCCGTATTGCGGTAAACGGGGAGCTTGACAGCCTTTCCGCCGGATTGGACAAGGCATTTTTCCTGTTAAAACCGGGCGGCATTTTGGCGGTCATTACCTTTCACTCGTTAGAGGACAGAATGGTCAAGCAAGCCTTTAAGGAATATTGTACCGGCTGCACCTGCCCGCCGGATCTGCCTGTTTGTGTATGCGGCAAAAAACCGCAGGGGCATTTGCAGAGCCGCAAACCCATTCTTCCAAGTGAAGAAGAATTAAAGAACAATCCGCGCAGTCGCAGTGCGAAGCTGCGCACCATTATAAAGAATGAAGGAGACCGGCTATGAATAATGTAAAGTATTATAACGACAGCTTGGCGTATGATTTTGAAATGTTTGCACCCAAAACCGCCGACACGCCCCGAAAGCGTGATAATATTGTAACCTTACCGGCCGACAAAGTGCGCACGCAAAAGCGCACGCGTGCGGCGGCAAAAGCCATGTCGCCTTCGGTATTATTGATTATGGCGACGGTATTTGTATTGGCGGGGTTGTGCGGCAATATTGCCCTGCGCCTGCAAATCAACGAGGTGAATTCGCAAATCAGCGATATGCGCGCCTCCCTCAATGAGTTGGATAGTCAAAAAACCAGCTTGGAGGTGGAGGTACAGCGCCGCATTTCTTACGCGAATTTAGAGCTGGAGGCCATGGAGCTTGGCATGAAAAAGCTGGAGAAAGACAGCGTGACCTACATTCGTGTGAACGATAAAAACACGGCCAAGACCGCAAACGGAAATGTCATGACGGCGGAGTAATAAAACCGCATGGATCGATAATATAATGTTCAGTGAAAAGAATACGAGAGTGGTGTTTGCCGACTCTCGTTTTCGGCTACTTATTTGAAAAGGTTTCATGTAACAGCATGTTTGGAAAGGAGAGGTCTGCATGTCGCAAAAGCCCGGGAAAATGATGGTCACCCGCATCATCGTGGTCATGGTCGTGATTGTTTTGCTGTTATCGGCGGTTTCCACAGCAAGGCTGGTGCAGATCATGGTCATCAACGGCGAAAAGTACCAGTCCTATGCCTCAGAGCAACAGTTGTACGACAGTCTGGTGACCGCGCCGCGTGGCGATATTTACGATACCAACATGCAAATACTGGCCACCAGTTCGCCCGCCTGGACGGTTTACATCACCCCGAACGGCATCAATAAGTTAGAGTCGGAGAAGGCCGAAGAGGTTCGTGTGACCATTGCCAAGAATTTATCGGATATTTTAGAGCTGGAATACGACAAAGTCTACGAAGATACGAAGAAAAATTCGTATTATGTGATCGTGAAAAAGAAGATTGAAAAAGATAAAGCGGATGAAGTGCGGCAGTTCATTGTGGATAACGCCAATCTGGAGATCGTGAAGTATGTCGGCCTTGACGAAACCACCAAGCGTTATTACCCTAACGGAAATCTGGCTTCGGTGGTGCTGGGCTTTGTGGGCACAGACGATCAGGGTCTGGCCGGACTTGAAAGCTATTACGACAACGACCTTACCGGCATGGCCGGGCGTGTGGTGGCGGCTAAAACTGCCGCCGGAACCGACATGCCCTTTTCCTATGAAAAGGTAGAGGACGCCACCAAAGGCAAATCGCTGGTCTTAACATTGGATTCTTATATTCAATATACTGCTGAAAAATATTTAGAGGCGGCCATTGAGGAAAATCAGATCGCCGAGCGCGGCGCGGCGGTGGTCATGAATGTCAACACCGGCGCAATCTATGGCATGGCGGTCAAAGGTGATTTTGATCCGAACGATCCGTTTACCCTGTCGGCTGAAGATACCGAAAAGGTGGAGGCGGAAAAGGATGAGGAGGAACGTGCAAAACTGCGCACCGAACTTCTAAACCGTCAGTGGCGCAACAAAGCTGTGTCAGATACTTATGAACCGGGCTCAGTCTTTAAAGTATGTACCGCCGCCATTGCATTGGAAGAAAACTTAGTAAATGTGAATTCCTCCTTTTTTTGCAGTGGTTCAGCCACGGTGGCGGGGCAGGGCTATCGCTGTCATAAGTTGGCGGGGCATGGCTCGCAAAACTTAAAACAGGCCATTTCCAATTCCTGCAACCCGGCCTTTATTGCCATTGGGCAGTTGGTCGGGGTCGAGACCTTTTCGAAATATTTTAAAGCTTTCGGCCTGACCGAAAAAACCGGCATCGACCTGCCGGGCGAGGCTACCTCGACCTACCATGCGGAAGAAAACATGGGCAAGGTGGAACTGGCGTCTTCGTCCTTTGGGCAGACCTTTAACGTGACTCCCATTCAGTTGATTACAGCCGTTTCGGCGGCGGTGAACGGCGGATATATTGTGCAGCCGCATTTGGTTGAAAAAAAATTAGATCAGGACGGCAAGGTGGTTGAGACCACCGCAACAACAAAAAAGCGTCAGGTCATCTCGGAAGCCACGTCGGCCACCATGCGCGAATTGATGGAATTTGTGGCCGAAAACGGTGCGAAAAACGCATTGGTCTCGGGGTACCGGGTCGGAGCGAAAACGGGTACTTCGCAAAAGGTTTCTAAAATTTTAAAAACCGGCGATAAAAGTCTTTACATCGGTTCCTGCGCCACTGTGGCACCCATCGATAACCCCGAAATCGCGGTCATCGTTATGCTGGATGAGCCGAAGGGCGGCAGCTATTACGGCGGCGTGATCTCGGCGCCGGTCAACTCAAGAATCATGGCGGATATTCTGCCGTATCTTGGCTATGAGCCTTCCTACAGCGAGGATGAACTTGCGAAAATTTCCCGCACGGTGCCCGATGTGGCGGATAATACCGTGGAGGACGCAAAAAATAAGGTCGTTGCCGCGGGTCTTGCCTGTAAGACCGTCGGCACGGGCGACAAGGTGGTGCGCCAACTGCCCGAGGCAGGCAACAAAATGACATCGGGCGGAACGGTGATTTTGTATACCGATAACGAGGCCGCACAAAAAGCAACGGTACCGAATCTGGTGGGCATGACGGTCTCCGAGGTCAATAAGGCCGCGGCGAGCGCCGGTATCAACGTGGAATTTTCGGGCAATACCAATACCGGCGGCTTAAAGTCTTACCGGCAAAGCGTAGAGGCCGGGGAACAGGTAGATGCCGGAAACATTGTAACGGTGTATTTCCGCGATGAAAACGTGGTGGACGGATGATCCTTCCGTTTGCGTGAGAAAAAACAGTATAGCTTGAACAGGTGTGAGACAGCATGAAACTTTCTAAACTGATACATTGTCAGCCGCCTTTGGGCGATCTTGAAATTACAGGCATTACCTGCGATTCCAGGCAGGTGAAACCCGGCTTTGCCTTTGTTTGCATTGTGGGCGCGACCTCCGACGGGCATGATTTTGTTCCGCAGGCGCTGGCGGCCGGCGCGGCGGTTGTGATTTGTGAGCGTGATATGGGGCTTGCCAATCAAATTGTGTGTGACGACACCCATGCCGCTTACGCCGATCTTTGCGCGGCGTGGTTCGGCCACCCGGCGGACGATTTGATCTTGATTGGGGTCACCGGCACCAACGGCAAAACCTCAGTGACCTATATGATGAAAAAAATCCTTGAAAACGCCGGGTATAAGGTGGGGCTGATCGGCACCATCCAAAACATGATCGGCAATGAGGTCATCGCCGCGCATAACACCACCCCCAATGCGTATGAATTAAACTCTCTTTTTGCTTTGATGAAGGCAAAGGGCTGTACCCATGTGATGATGGAGGTTTCCTCCCACGCGCTGGATCAGTGCCGGGTGTACCGCTTGTCGTTCGAGGCGGCCATTTTTACCAACTTAACGCAGGATCACCTGGATTATCACAAAACCATGGAAAATTATCTTGCGGCAAAGAAAAAGCTGTTCGGCATGTGTAAGACTGCTGTGATCAATCGCGACGACCCTTATGCTGCTCAACTGACAGAGGGACTTTCCTGCCGGTTGGTGACCTATTCCACGGGAAACGACGCGACCTACAGCGCAAAAGGAATTCAGTATCACCCCGACGGGGTGGAGTATGAGTTTGTCGGCGATCATGATATTGCGCATATCAAAATGCAAACCGGCGGACGCTTTACGGTTTATAATTCGCTTTGTGCGGCGGCTTGCGCGGTCGAGCTTGGTATTCCGCTGACATTGGCGGCCGCGGCTTTGGCCGAACTGCCCGGTGTCAAGGGCAGGGCGGAGGTGGTTCCCACCGGTCGTGATTTCACCGTGATCATCGATTACGCCCACACACCGGACGGACTTAAAAATATTCTTTCCACCTTTCGGGAATGCCGCAAAAACCGCTTGATCGTCGTGTTTGGCTGCGGTGGTGACCGAGACCGCGGCAAACGCCCCCAAATGGGTGAGATCGCGGCGCTGTACGCCGACTACGCTATTGTCACCAGCGACAACCCCCGCACCGAAGACCCCGCGGCTATTATTCAGGACATCGTGGCGGGCATGAAAAACACGACCACACCTTATAAAATCGTGGAAAACCGTATAGAGGCGATCTATTATGCCATTTCCATTGCCAAAAAGGACGATATTATTGTTCTGGCGGGAAAGGGCCATGAGACTTATCAAATTTTAAAATCCGGCACCATTCATTTAGATGAGCGTGAAGTGGTCGCCGAGGCGTTACAAGCATCGGAGGAATAACAACATGGGAGATCTCACACCGGTCATTGCGGCGGCGGTGGCGTTTGCGGTCACCGCGGCTTCAGGATATTTTGTCATTCCGTTTCTCAGAAAGCTGAAATTCGGGCAAACTATTTTAGATATCGGGCCGAACTGGCATAAAGATAAGCAGGGAACCCCCACCATGGGCGGCGTGATGATCGTGCTGGGGCTGCTGTTGGGACTTACGGTGTCCTTCGCATATTCGGCTGGAACGCAAGGCCGGTACGCTTACGAAATCATGCATCACACCTACCGCCGGTCTATCTTTATCAGCGGCATTTTGATGGCGTTGGCCATGGGTGCCATCGGCTTTATGGATGATTATATCAAGGTTGTGAAAAAGCGTAATTTAGGGCTTACGGCCAGGCAAAAAACCTTTTTGCAGCTGTTGGTCTCGGCGGGGTATCTGGTTTCGCTGCGCGTGACAGGCATGACCACTACGTCCATTCCTTTTGTAGGGGATATCGATGTCACCCACGGCGCGGGACTGCTTTTTTGGCCGATCGCACTCCTGTTTATTTACGGGTTTACCAATGCCGTGAACCTGACCGACGGCATTGACGGGCTGGCTTCGTCGGTGACCTTGGTGGTGGCCTGTGCTTTTATGCTGATCGCGGGGTTTTTGTATAACATGGTCATGAATACCTTGGCCGCCGCGTTGGCCGGCGCCTGTGTGGGCTTTATTGTGTGGAACGCCAAACCCGCCAAGGTTTTCATGGGGGATACCGGCTCCATGTTTTTAGGCGGCATGGTGGTGGCCGTTTCGTTTGGATGCGGCCGGCCTGTTTTGCTGATTTTTGCCGGTATTACCTATTTTTTAGAGGCACTGTCTGATATCATTCAGGTGGCATACTATAAAAAGACAAAAAAACGGTTTTTCAAAATGGCGCCGCTGCACCATCATTTTGAAATGTGCGGTTGGTCAGAGCAAAAAATTGTGCTGGTATTTTCGGGAATTACGGTGATAGGCTGTGCCGTCGCACTGCTTCCCGTTTTGATGAACTGGTAAAAACACATTCCATGATCAATTTTTGTTCCGGGAGGGAAAAGCATGGCAAAGCCAAGCAAGAAAAAAAGCGCCGTGACCGGCAAGATCGACATTACCTTTTTATCCTTTGTACTGATTTTGCTGACCATCGGGCTGGTTATGCTTTTTTCGGCAAGCTATGCGTATTCTTACGAGCATTACGGCAACAGTTATAAATTTATCTCCCGTCAAGCCGCTTTTGCCGTGATCGGCGTGGCGGTCATGCTGGTTGTTTCTAAAATAGATTATCACTTTTGGCGCAAATTTGCATGGGTTTTGTTTGCCCTTTCCACTGCGCTGTTGATCGTTCTGCTCCTTTTGCCGCCCATGGTAAAGGGAATGGACGTTAAACGCTGGTTTGTGGTGGGTCCGGTGAACTTTCAGCCTTCGGAAATTGCAAAATTTTCGATTATTTTACTGTTTGCCTCCTTGTTGGCGGCAAACGGCAAACAGATCAAATCCTTAAAATTTATCGCCTTTATGGTGGCAGTACTGGGACTGACCTGCGTTTTGGTCATTTTGGAACCGCACCTGTCGGCAACGCTGCTGATTTTTGCCATCGGGGTGGTTTTGCTGATCGTCGCCGGTTTGCCCAAACGTTACATTTTTGGGGGAATCGCCGCGGGCGCGGGGCTTTTGGTGGTTGGAGTAACGGCCATCGGCTATGGCTCTGACCGCATTCAATACTGGCTTGACCCGTGGAAAGACCCCATCGGTTTGGGCTTTCAAACCATTCAGTCGCTGTTGGCCATTGGTTCGGGCGGCGTTTTGGGTCGGGGAATCGGGCAGTCGCGCCAAAAATACCTGTGGTTGCCGGAACCGCACAACGATTTCATTTTTTCCATTGTTTGTGAGGAACTGGGACTCATCGGCGCGGTCGTCATCATACTGCTGTTTTGTTTGCTGGTTTGGCGCGGCTTTACCATTGCCATGCGTGCGCAGGATAAATTCGGTTCGCTGTTGGCATTGGGGCTGACCTTTCAAGTGGGACTGCAAGCTATGCTGAATATTTGGGTGGTGACCAATACCATTCCCAACACCGGTATCAGCCTGCCCTTTTTCAGTTACGGGGGCACCTCGCTGCTGATTCTTCTCGCCGAAATGGGCATTGTGCTTTCGGTTTCGCGCAGGGCGGCTATTGAAAAGACCTGACAGGAGAGTGTGTTATGAAAATCTTATTTGCGGGCGGCGGCACGGCGGGGCATATCAATCCGGCACTTGCCGTCGCGGGATATATCAAAGAACAACACCCCGACGCGGAAATATTTTATGTGGGTACCGCTAAAAAGTTAGAGGCGAAATTGGTGCCTGAAAAGGGATATGATTTTTATACCGTGGATGTGGCGGGCTTTCAGCGTAAGCTGACCCCCAAAAACATGGCAAAAAATGTGGTGGCGGCTCGAAAAGCCGTGACTTCTTCGGTGGAGGCAAAAAAGATTTTAACTTCGATTTCGCCCGACCTTGTGGTCGGCACGGGCGGTTATGTTAGCGGGCCGGTTTTGCGTAAGGCGGCGCAGATGGGCTTTAAAACCGCCATTCATGAGCAAAACGCGTTTCCGGGTGTGACCACCAAGATGCTGGCGCCCAAGGTATCCCGCGTGATGCTGGCCATGCCCGAGGCTGAAAAATACCTGACTTGTAAAAATCCTCCGATCATTACCGGCAACCCCGTTCGTAAAGAACTGTTTGGTATTACCCGGCAGGAGGCAAGGGCAAGGCTTGGCTTTGATGACAGACCCGTGATTCTGTCCTTTGGCGGATCGCTGGGAGCGCGCCGCATTAACGAGGCGGTGACCGATCTGATTCGCTGGCACAATGGCAGTGAAAAGTTCTACCATATACACGCGGCCGGCGAGACCGGTTACCCTGTTATGATGCAGGCGCTTGAGGATACGCCGCTGTCACCGATGATCGATGTGCGGGAGTACATTCGTGATATGGATGTTTGCATGGCGGCGGCCGATTTGGTCATCTGTCGTGCGGGAGCAATCACGTTAAGCGAGCTTTGCTGCTGCGGAAAACCATCGATTTTGATTCCGTCGCCCTATGTGGCTGAAAACCACCAGTACCATAATGCCATGACTTTGAAAAAAGCCGGCGCCGCCGAGCTGTTGGAAGAAAAGGAACTGAGCGGGCAGACGTTGATCGATCAGGTCAGCCGTCTGATTGAAAATAAACCGACGCTGGAAAGCATGTCTCGCCAGGCGGAAAAACACGCCATTCAGGATGCAAACCGCCGTATTTATCGCGTTTTGATGGAATTATACACCGAGGCGTGACCAAAAACACCTTTTTCGCATAGTATGAACTGTGGTAAACAGTTGGGTGCGAGAGGGTGCGGAAATGTCTGAAATACTTATTAAGGGCGGCAATCGCCTGACAGGAAAAATCAGCGTACAGGGGGCAAAAAACAGCGTCTTGCCGGTTCTGGCGGCAACGGTGTTGTGCGGCGACCGCTGTGTGATACATAACTGTCCGACCTTGTCGGATGTGGAAACTTCGGTCAAGATTATACGAAACCTTGGCTGCGGCTGTGAAAAAACGGGCAATACGGTTACGGTTGACAGCCGCGAGATTACCTCGTTCGAGATTCCCGATGATTTAATGCGTGAAATGCGCTCGTCGGTGGTGTTTTTGGGGGCGGTAATCGGCCGAATGGGGAAAGCATACATCAGCAGTCCCGGCGGGTGCGAGTTGGGGCCGAGACCGATCGATCTGCACCTGTCCGCGTTGAAACACATGGGCGTTACGGTCACCGAGGAACATGGCTACCTGCACTGCACGGCCGAGCAAGGCCTGCACGGGGCGGAGATTCATTTGACCTTTCCGAGCGTGGGCGCAACCGAAAATATTATTTTGGCCGCGGCAACAGCCAAGGGCAACACAACCATTCACAACGCCGCCAAAGAACCGGAAATCAGCGACCTGGCCGATTTTTTAAACAGCGCGGGCGCGCGCATTTACGGCAGTGGATCGGATACCATTCAGATCTACGGCGTTGAAAAACTGCACGGTGCCGAGCATGCCATTATTCCCGACCGCATTGCCGCCGCCACTTACATGGCCTGCGCGGCTGTTACGGGCGGTAAAATCACGCTGGAAAACGTGATGCCGCCGCATATGGTTTCGATCCTTTGGTTTTTTAAAGAATGCGGTTGCGAAACGGAAATATCGGGCAAAAGCGTGACTGTTTCCGCGCCCGAACGACTTTGTCGGGTGCCCACGGTGCGAAGCTTGGTGTACCCCGGATTTCCGACCGACGCCGGTCCTATTGCGTTGGCGGTGCTTTGTTTGGCAGAGGGAACCTCGGTTTTTGTGGAAAATATTTTTGAAAATCGCTTTCGCTATACCGATGAATTAAAACGCTTTGGAGCACAGGTCAAAACGCAGGGAAAAATTGCCGTGGTCGAAGGCCGCCCTGCACTTTCAGCCGCCGATTGTGCGTGTACCGATCTGCGCGGCGGCGCGGCGTTGGTGATTGCGGCGCTGGCGGCGGACGGGGTTTCCACAATCAAAGAAATCCACCACATTGAACGCGGTTATGACGATATAGTAGGAAATCTGCGCACTTTGGGCGCCGATATTCAAGAGCAATAAAAAGGAATGATAGTTTGAAACAGGCCAAACCGACAGACGAATTTACCCGCAAGCGTATGCTGCGCCAACGAAGGATCAGAAAACGACGCCTGATGATCGGCTTTGTCACTTTTTTGATCCTTTTGCTTGCCGTGGGCGTGGTATTGTCTCTCACGGTGTTATTCCCGATCAAAGAAATTCGCGTTACGGGCAGCGGGGTCTATACCGAAAAACAGGTGGTGAACGCCTGCGGCATCACGGTGGGGGAGAACCTGTTCACCGCGTCGCAAAAAAAGTGCGAGGCCGCCCTGCGGCGGCAACTGCCTTACATTGAAAGCGCAAGCCTTGAAAAAGAGATCGCCGGCGTGCTGACCATTGTGGTGACCGATGCCGAGGAGTACGCCGCCTATGCCGTGGGAAACGACTACTATCTGGTCAGCAAAAGTGGGCATGTGCTTGACAGGCAACCGGATGCGCCGAAAGACCTTGTGACCGTAATCACCGATGACGCAAAACTTGCAGTGGGGGAGGACGTGACCTTTGAATCCCAAAAGACCGGTGAACTGGTAGATCGCCTGATGTCGCTGGCCGGGCAAAACGGACTGACGTGGAATACCATTGACCTGACCGATGATCTGAGCATTACCGTCAAAACAGAAGGGCGATTTTTGGTGGATCTTGGCACGTCAAATTATCTGGAAAACAAAGTAAAACATTTGGCCGCTATGATCGAAGCCGTTGAGCCTGAAAAGACCGGCAGGATCAACCTGAGTATGTGGACAAGCGCCAATACCGAAGGAACTTTCGTAGAAGGTTCCATTGAATAAAATCGTGAAAAAATCCGCTGTTTTTTGGGCGAAATTCGTGAAAATAAAAAAAATTACAGAAATGTAATAAAAAGTGTTGAAATCCGAAGAATTATATGGTAATATCAATATATAATTATATTTTGGAGCTATCTGTCATTCTACATAAATACGGAGGAATTGAAAATGCCATTTGAAGTTGCAGAAGAACAAGAAAATATTGTCCAAATTAAAGTGGTCGGCGTTGGCGGCGGCGGCGGAAACGCCATCAACCGCATGGTAGATGCCGGCGTTCGCGGTGTGGAGTTTATTGCCGTCAACACCGATAAAGCGGCTCTGTTAAAATCCAAAGCGAATCAAAAAATTCAAATCGGTGATAAAACCACCGCCGGAATGGGCGCGGGCGGCAATCCCGATAACGGTCGTGCCGCCGCAGAAGAATCGCGCGATGAAATCGCCGCGGCCATCCGCAGCGCCGATATGATCTTTATCACCGCCGGTATGGGCGGCGGAACCGGTACGGGCGCAGCCCCCATTGTAGCCGCTATTGCAAGAGAGCTTGGCATTTTAACGGTCGGCATTGTAACGAAGCCCTTTTCTTTTGAAGGGAAAAAGCGCATGACACAGGCTGAAGCCGGCATTGCCGCTCTGCGGGAGCAGGTTGACAGCTTGGTGGTTATTCCGAACGAGCGCCTGAAATACGTTTCCGAGCAAAAAATCACCTTCAAAAACGCCTTCGATATCGCTGATGACGTTTTGCGCCAGGGCGTGCAAAGCATTTCCGAGCTGATCAACGTCACCGCACTTGTCAACCTTGACTTTGCCGATGTGAAATCCATTATGGCCAACGCGGGCTATGCACATATGGGCGTAGGCGTCGCCACCGGTCGTGATAAAGCCGAGCAGGCGGCCAGAACGGCTGTCAGCAGCCCGTTGATTGAAACTTCCATGGATAATGCCCGCGGTGTGATCATCAGCATTACCGGCTCGGCGGATATCGGCCTTGAAGAGGTGGAACTGGCTTCCTCCATCATTTCCGATATGGCACACCCGGATGCAACCATTATTTGGGGTGCTCAGCTTGACGATACGCTGGAAGACACGATTCGTGTCACCGTGATTGCCACCGGCCTTGGGGATGACAAAAAGGAATCTTCCACTACCGGCATCAGTGATCTTTTCAACCAGGATGATGACGAAAAGTTTGACGATGTGATTGAATTCTTCAAGAAATAATCATTTCCATTCCTTTCTGCATAAACGGGCAAGTAACCTGTCAAAAACCAAAAATTACTCATTAAAAATCCTCGCTTTCAGCGGGGATTTTTGGTATCATGACATGCTATCCTTTACCATGGGGGTCAGCGCCAAAGCAAAATAGGGGGATCCAAAAAACAAGTATCGACAAACTAAAACGGCTGTCTCAACTTTTGGTGAGGCGGCCGTTTTTCATTGTAAAGGAGATTTTTCAATGGATCGTAATGTCTCCGCTGGTGGTGGTAACGGTGCATGTTGAGGAGGCGGTGGGGTCGTCCTTTACCTGAATTTCGCCGCTGACGCTCGATGCTTTTATGCTTTTGGGGGTGGCAAAGGCGGCCGTAATATCGCCGCTGACAGAAGTGATGTTGACGCGCTGTGTGTCGCAATCGGCAAAGGCAACATCCCCGCTGACCGTTTTGACCGTTACCTGCTGCGCTTCACCGTTTGAAAAACGAACGTTGCCGCTGGTGGTTTTTAATTCCACCATAGCGCCGGGCAGGGCGTTTTGCAGGCAAATGTCCCCGCTGACGGTCAAGGCGCTGAAATCATCCCGCACGGCGGCTCGCCAGTTGACTTCGCCGCTGACGGTTTGAATTTCTGCAGATGAAAAGGTGAACCCCGCGGGGACGGTCAGGTCGCCCGATGTTTCATGGACGGTAAGACGGTCGTATTGCGCTTTAGGCAGGGTGATCACCATGCCGTGTTTCTGCACACCGAACGAGACGCCGATGTGGTCGTACCAGTGGCTTTGATCTTCGGCGATAATGTTGAGGGTGCCGTCCGATATTTTGATTTCATAGGTTAGCAGGCGGCTTTCAAAATATTCCACGACCGGTTCACCGGATTCAGAAAGTCGAAGCGTAATGTCTTCACTGACTGCGGAAACGGCAATGCTGTCAAAATCCTCGGTAAGGGTAACGGCTTTTGGCACGTGATCGCTGTCGATCGTTTGAAGGGCTTCGAGCCCGCCGGATCGAAGAATGAAAAAAAGTGTGACGGACATGATACCGATTCCCAACACCGTGCAGACCGCACCGACGATCAGCCAAATTTTTTTTGCGGTTTTCATTGCGGCTGCCTCCTTTTTACGAAACGTGATTTGATTTTCAGCAAAATCGAACGGCTTGCCCGAACAATCAGGGCGGCCAACTTATTGAAGGCGAAAAACAGCAGCACCGCAAGCCC
>CAJOQU010000113.1 GCA_905236975.1 uncultured Clostridia bacterium | reverse complement strand
GTAAGCCCGCCGCACCGCTGAAATGAGCAAAGGAATCAAAATAGGAATCAGCGCTTTGATTCGTTCATGCAATTTACCGTTTTCAAGGTCGGCGCCCCGCGCCTTTTGCGCGTTCATGATCTTTTCGGCTTCCTCAATCAGAGTGGGGATAAACCGCAGAGCAATGGTCATCATCATAGCCAAGGTATGCACAGCATTCCGTAGACCTACCCATTTTAAAGGGCTCAACAGACTTTCAATGGCGTCGGTCAAATCATTGGGGGTGGTGGTGTAGGTCAGCGCCGCACTGATAAAGATCAGCAGGGTGATCCGCAAAGCCATAAAAACCGCGCGGGCAATACCCGTATCGGTAACGGAAAGCCGCCAAAACGAAACCAACACCCGACCGCCCTCACCGTAAAATAGGTTGAGAATCACTGTAAAAATCAGTACCGGCAAAATGGCTTTTATATTTTTTAAATAGAACTGAAAGGGCACCCGTGAAAACAGCAAAATCACTGCCACACTGACTGTTGCAAACCCAAGCGACGCCGCGTTTTTTGCCAGGAAAACAAAGACGATCAACAGGATCATCAGCAAAATTTTTATGCGGGGGTCGGCTTTATGCAGGCAGGAATCAGTCTCGTAATACTGCCCGAAGGTAATGTCTTTAAGCATGATCCCCCTCCTGCCTTAATTGTTGTAAAACCTCAACGGCACGGCGCACCGTAAAGACATTGTCCGGCACCGGCACACCCCGCTCGCGCAGGCGATCAAACACCCGGGCGACCATGGGCACGTTCAGGCCGATCTCACACAATTTATCCCCGTTTTGAAAAACCTTTTCGGTTTTGTCAAACAAAACAAGTTTGCCCTCTTGCAAAACCAGCAGCCGGTCGGTAAGCAGCGCCATGTCCTCCATACTGTGTGAAATAATCAGCACCGTGGCATTGGCATCGTCGCGGTATTCTTTCATGATCTTCATGACCGTTTCACGCCCGACCGGGTCAAGCCCGGCGGTGGGTTCGTCAAACACTATGATCTCCGGCCGCATGGCCATCACGCCCGCAATGGCCACCCGCCGCTTTTCACCGCCTGAAAGGTCAAAGGGCGACTTTTGTAAAAAATCACGCTTGACCCCAACCAGATCACAGGTAGCAAGCACCCGATTCTCTAATTCTTTCCCTGTAAGACCCATGTTTTTGGGACCGAAGGCAATATCGGCAAAGACGGTTTCTTCAAACAATTGATATTCCGGGTATTGAAAGACCAATCCCACTTTGGAACGGATTTTACGAATTTCCTTCGGATTTTTCCAAATATCTTCTCCATCAACCAAAATCTCACCCGAAGTAGGGCGCAGTAAGCCGTTCAAATGCTGAACAAGGGTAGACTTGCCCGACCCCGTATGCCCGATAATGCCGATAATTTCGCCCTGCTCGGCGGTAAAACTGACATCGTGCACCGCATCGTTGACAAACGGAGTGTTGCCGTTATAAGTATGGGTAAGATGTTGTACTTGTAAAACTGACAATTTGGTTCACCTGAATGGATAAATTTCTTTATGGATCAATGACGGGTTTCTTTTTGAATTGCCCGGATAATTTCCTCAGCCGCGTCTTCGATCGAAAGCGCCCGGGTGCTGAGGTCAAACCCGGCTTTTTTTAATTCAAATAACAGCTCAGTGGTTTGCGGCACATCCAGCCCCACCCTTTTCAGGCGTTCCACATCGGAAAATATAACGCGCGGCGTGTCGTCGGCTAAGATTTCGCCGTCGCTCATCACGAGCACGCGGTCGGCCTGCTCGGCTTCTTCCATATAATGCGTGATGAGCACAATGGTCATATTTTGCTCGCGGTTAAGCCGGTGCAGAGTAGACAGCACCTCGGCTCGACCCTTTGGGTCCAGCATGGCGGTAGGCTCATCTAACACCAGGCATTCCGGCCGCATGGCCAAAATGCCGGCAATGGCAATGCGCTGCTTCTGCCCGCCCGACAAATGATGCGGAGCGGATTTTTTATAGTCCAGCATATCAACCGCTGTCAGCGCCTCGTCTACGCGGACGCGTATTTCCTGCGGTGGGACGCCTAAATTTTCGGGACCGAAGGCAACATCTTCCTCCACCACCGAGGCGATGATCTGATTATCCGGATTTTGAAAAACCAGACCCACCTTGCGCTTGATCTCGATCTCGGTTTTGATGTCTTTGGTGTTGAGACCGTCAACCAGCACATCACCCGCGGTGGGTTTATGCAAGCCGTTAAGCAATTTGGCCAAAGTGGATTTTCCCGAGCCGTTATGCCCCAAAATCACGGTAAAGCTGCCGCGTTCAATCGACAGGCTCAAGTCCTTCAACGCGGTTTTGACCGTGTCATCCTCACGATATTCATATGTGACATGATTGACTTCCAGTATCTTGTCCATATTCACCCTTGATCCAAACAGTTGTATTTCCCGCCGGCAGGCTGAAACCCCTGTCGGTCACGAACAGGCCTATTTCATCGGTCGAAACCTCACCGTCACGGCCTTTGACCACATAGCGGGAAACCATGAAATTGAGAATGGTCGGCGATACGCCGCCGGTGTACGAATTTAAAAGAAAGAAAACAGCCTGATCAGAAAGCAGCTTCCCCGCCTCGTTTAACAGCTCGGCCAGCTGCTGCTCCAATTTCCAGACCTCGCCGCCCGGACCCCTGCCGTAAGAGGGGGGATCCATGATAATGGCGTCGTACCGGTTGCCGCGCCGAATCTCACGCTTGACGAATTTCAGGCAGTCATCTACCAGCCAACGCACCGGCGCGTCCTGCAAGCCCGATGCCGCGGCGTTTTCTTTTGCCCACTGCACCATGCCCTTGGAAGCGTCCACATGGGTCACCTGCGCGCCCGCCTGCAAACAAGCCAAGGTGGCGCCGCCGGTATAAGCAAACAGATTCAGCACCTTAACCGGTCGGTTTGCCTTGCGGATCAATCCCGCCGCCAGCTCCCAATTGACCGCCTGCTCGGGGAACAACCCGGTATGTTTGAAACCCATGGGTTTTAAACGAAATGTCAGTTCCCGGTAACGAACGCTCCAAACATCAGGCACCTTTTTTACACATTCCCAAAAGCCGCCGCCGCTTGCCGAACGGTGATAGATGGCATGAGCATGATGCCAGCGTTCGTCCTGCCTGCCAAGCGACCACATGACCTGTGGATCGGGGCGGATGAGCAAAATATCGCCCCAACGCTCCAAGCGTTCACCGGCGTCGGCGTCGATCAATTCATAATCATGAAATCCCGAAACGGTTCGCATTTACCCTTTTCCTTCGATCACCGCGGCCACTTTGCGGGCGAGGCGCTTGATCTCGACAATATTTTCGCCCTCTAACATCACCCGGATAAGCGGCTCGGTACCCGAGGCTCTGACCAAAATACGACCGCGGTCGCCAAGAGTGGTTTTAACTTCGTCAATAGCCGCCACAATGTCGGGATCGGTGCTCAGGCGATCCTTCAGCTCGTTTGAAGCTTTGATGTTGACCAGCGTCTGCGGCATGACCGTCATCACCGAGGCCACTTCCGACGCCGATTTGCCGGTCTTTTTCAGAATGCTTGCCAACATAGCGCCTGAAAGCTGCCCATCGCCGGTGGTGGCGTATTGTTTAAAGATGATATGCCCGGACTGCTCGCCGCCGATCCGGTAACCGTTTTTCAGCATTTCTTCCAACACATAGCGGTCGCCCACCCGGGTCTCGATCACACGAATACCGTTTTGAACGGCAAACCGTTTGAAACCCAGGTTGGTCATAACGGTCACCACGGCGGTGTCCTCCGGCAGGCAGCCGTGTTCTTTCATATCCAACGCAAACACAGCGATCATGCGGTCGCCGTCGATCAGTTTGCCGTTTTCATCCACCGCAAGGCAGCGGTCGGAATCGCCGTCAAACGCCAAACCCAAATCGACCTCGTGCCCGTTGACATAGTCGATCAGGTCGTCCATATTGGTAGAGCCGCAGCGGGCGTTGATATTCACCCCGTTGGGATTGTCATGCATCATATGCACGGTTGCGCCAAGCCGCGTGAACAGCCGCTCGGCCGTGTAGGAGGCACAGCCGTTGGCACAGTCAATGGCGATCTTTAAGCCCGACAGGTCGGCATTTACCGACTCAGCCAGATGGTCGATATAGAGATCCACATAGTCATACCGCGCAAACACGCTGCCGACATCGCCGCCTACCGGAAAGGTGATGGGGCTCATGTCGTCCAGCACCAAAGACTCGATCTCCTCCTCCAAAGCGTCGGGCAGCTTGTAGCCGTTGCCGTCAAAAATTTTAATGCCGTTATATTCACACGGATTGTGTGAGGCTGAGATCATGATGCCGGCGTCGGCCTCGCGATCTTTCACCAAAAAAGCGATCGCGGGCGTGGGCACAAAACCCACCAGCACCACATCGGCTCCGACCGAGCAAAGCCCGGCGGCCAGCGCCATTTCCAGCATGTTGGAGGATACGCGTGTATCCTTGCCGATCAGTACCTTTGGTTTTTCGGTGGTTTTTTCGGTCAGCACAAAAGCCGCCGCCCGACCGATATTGGTAGCCAGCTCACAGGTAAGCTCGCGGTTGGCAACGCCGCGCGC
>CAJOQU010000112.1 GCA_905236975.1 uncultured Clostridia bacterium | reverse complement strand
CGATTCATGGATCACGCCGGTGATATCCTGCTTGTCGCCGCTATATCGCATGATAAAGCCGTAATCGGCGGCATGCTCCTGCAGCCATGCGTACATGGGCGTATCGGCAAATTTGGAGTCAGCCATGTTAAAATCGGCCGCAAGACCGGTATGGTGCTCGCTGGTGCCGGGACGCGCCACCACGGTGGCGGCAAGATTTTCCGCCTCTTCCTGTGTCATATCGGCGGTTTTGACCTTGTTGACCCGGTTTTGAAACAGCATGTTTTGCGTGGCGTAAGAGCGGTAGGGCGACCAAACATACAACGAAACGCCGTCCGCCCACGCGGCCTCGATCATGGCTTTCATATACGGCCAAACGTCTTGATCGATCTGTTTTAAAGAGCCGTTGATATATTTGTCGGGAATCGTTGTTAAATTCTTTTCGTAATCATAATCATCGGGCAGGGGATGCTCACCGTTGACCAAAAACAGATTGCTGTAGTTCGCGTCCAATCCGTTCGGCCCCACATCGGGGTAGATTGGCGTATCATCTGAGGAAACCGAAGAAGAACGATCCTCGCTTGAAGAAACGGCAGATGAGTCACTACTGTGGGGGACTTGGTCGCTGTCGGTGTCTTTAGAGCCGTGCGAACAAATGGATTTGACCGCTGCTGTGACGAGCAGGATCACAGCGATCAGGGCAATGGCGCAGGCGGATAAAAACAACCTGCGGCGGCGCAGCGCCTGTTGTCTTGCAGAATGCTTTTCACTCATGGCAAATACTCCTTATTCATCCAGCTTTAAGACAGCCATAAAAGCTTCTTGCGGTACTTCCACGGTACCGAGCCGTCTCATGCGTTTTTTGCCTTCTTTTTGTTTTTCCAGCAGCTTTTTCTTTCGGGTGATATCGCCGCCGTAGCACTTGGCCAATACGTCTTTCCGAAGCGCCTTCACGGTCTCCCGTGCAATGACTTTGCCCGATACCGCCACCTGTACCGGCACTTCGAACAACTGGCGCGGAATGGTATCCTTCAGCTTTTCGGCGATCCTGCGGGCGCGGGCATAGGCGTTGTCGGCATGGACGATAAACGAAAGCGCGTCGACCGGGTCGCCCGCAAGCAGAACGTCCAGTTTGACAAGCTTGGATTTTTCGTAGCCCTTCATTTCGTAATCATAGCTGGCATAGCCTTTGGTGCGGGATTTCAGCGCATCAAAGAAATCGTAAACGATTTCACCCATCGGCATAATGTAATGAATATCTACCCGGTCGGACATATATTTCATATCGGTATATACGCCGCGTCGTTCTTCACACAACTGCATGATGGCGCCCACATAGTCGCTGGGACTGTAAATATGCACGTCGGCCACCGGCTCCAACGCCTCGGCGATCACGGCGGGATCGGGGTAGTTGGTGGGATTATCAACCGTGATGGTCTCGCCGCTTGTCAGGGTGAATTTATACTCCACACTGGGGGCAGTGGTGACAAGGTCTAAGTTGTATTCCCGCTCCAGGCGTTCTTGAATGATTTCCATGTGTAAAAGCCCCAAAAAGCCGCACCGAAAACCAAAGCCCAGTGCGGTGGAGCTTTCGGGTTCGAACAGCAGCGAGGCGTCGTTCAGGCTTAACTTATCCAACGCATCGCGCAGGTCGGGGTATTTAGCGCCGTCGGCGGGGTAGATTCCGCAGAAAACCACGGGGTTAACCTTGCGATAACCTACCAGCGGCTCGGCGGCAGGCTTTTCGGCCAGCGTGATGGTATCACCCACGCGGGCCTCGTTTACGGTTTTAATGGAGGCGGTCAGGTATCCCACTTCACCGGCGGCAAGCTCTTCGCAGGGTTCAAGGGTGGTGGCGCGCTTACGGCCGATCTCTACCGTGTCAAAATTTGCACCGGTCGCCATCATGCGAATGGTATCGCCCGAGCGAAGGGTGCCGCTCATCACGCGAAAATAAACCACTACGCCCTTGTAGGGGTCGTAATACGAATCAAATACCAAGGCCGAAAGGGGAGCGTTCACATCTCCCTTTGGGGCGGGAATATCGGTCACAATGCGTTCTAATACTTCTTCCACATTCAACCCGGTTTTTGCCGAGATCAGCGGTGCGTCTTCTGCCGGAATGCCGATAACATCTTCAATTTCTTTTTTAACCCGCTCCGGCTCGGCCGAGGGAAGGTCGATTTTGTTGATGACCGGCAGGATTTCCAATCCGTGATCGACGGCAAGGTAGGTATTGGCCAAGGTTTGCGCCTCAATGCCTTGTGAGGCGTCAACTACTAAAATAGCGCCCTCGCAGGCGGCAAGGGAACGCGAAACCTCGTAATGAAAGTCCACATGACCCGGCGTGTCGATCAGATTCAGCTCGTACTCCACGCCGTCCTTGGCGGTATAATAAAGTGTAACGGCATGGGCTTTTATGGTGATGCCGCGCTCACGCTCTAAATCCATGCTGTCAAGGATCTGTTCTTCCATATCACGTTCGGCAACCGAACGGGTAAGCTCTAACAGCCTGTCTGCCAAGGTCGATTTACCGTGATCAATATGGGCGACAATGCAAAAATTTCGAATGTTTTGTAATGGAAAAGACAAGTTTCAATCTCCTTCTTTTAGGGCAATCAAAAACAAACCCGTCATAAGTAAAAGTTCTTTCAAGCAATCCTGCCGATAGTATTCCATATGAGATTTATTCTATTATAAAATAGTTTGCCGCTTTCGTCAATCTTTTTCATACAGTTATTGGAATTTTGCAGTTAAAAAAATTTTTTTCTTTCAAAATCCGCTTTGTTAGACGGTTTTGCGATTTTTGACGGGAAATGCCGCAAAAAGGAGAGAAAATAAAATTGACAAAACGCCAGAAAATGGTTATAATACTATTATGTTTTTATTGGAAAATGATTTTCTTCTTCCTTTCGGGTTACAATAATACGGCGGGCAAAAGCCTAATTTCTTTTTAGATGGGAGTGCCTTGTTCTTGGAAAAATTTGTGATTGGCGGCGGGCGGCCTCTTCGTGGAGAAGTGCGCATCAGCGGCGCAAAAAATGCGGCCGTGGCCATTCTTCCGGCAGTCTTATTATCGGACGAGCCTTGTGTGATAGAAAATCTCCCCGGCATTTCCGATGTCCATACCTTGCTGCGCACCTTGGAATCACTGGGGGCGCAGGTCAGGCCGATCAATAAAACAACGGTCGAGATCGATCCCCGTCATGTCAATTCGTTTGTAGTCTCCAAGCAAATGGCTGAGGGTATGCGTGCTTCCAGCTACTTTTTGGGTGCGCTTTTGGGCCGTATGAACAAGGCGCGCGTGGCGCCTCCGGGCGGCTGTGATTTCGGCGTGCGCCCGATTGACCAGCATATCAAGGGTTTTGAGGCTTTGGGAGCCAAAATGTCCTTCGAAAACGGCATGGTCAGCGGCAGGGCACAACGCCTTTCGGGCTGTTCTATTTATTTGGACGTCGTTTCGGTCGGGGCGACCATCAATATCATGCTGGCCGCCGTGAAAGCATCCGGTCTTACCGTGATTGAAAACGCGGCGCGGGAGCCGCATATCGTTGATCTTGCCAACTTTTTAAACTCCATGGGCGCGGATATTATGGGCGCGGGCACCGGGGTTATTAAAATTCGCGGTGTTCAGCACCTGCATGGCACCAATTACAGCATCATTCCCGATCAGATTGAGGCCGGCACCTACATGGCGGCCGCAGTTGCTACCGGTGGGGATGTGCTGGTCACCAACGTGACCCCCAAGCACCTGGAGTCCATTATCGCCAAGCTGGTCGAAGTAGGCGCCGATGTGACTGAATATGACGAATCCGTTCGGGTCAGAATGGATCATCGCCCTAAAAAATGCAACGTGAAAACCATGCCGCACCCCGGCTTTCCGACCGATATGCAGCCGCAGATCGCGGTGCTGCTTGCCGTGGCGGAGGGGACAAGCATCATCACCGAAGGCGTGTGGGACAGCCGTTTCCGTTATGTTGACCAGCTCACCTTAATGGGCGCCGATATTCAGGTAGACGGCAAAATGGCCGTCATCACCGGGGTGAAGACTTTACACGCCGCACCGGTTCGTGCGGTTGATCTGCGTGCGGGCGCCGCGATGGTCATTGCGGGGTTGGTTGCCACGGGCACTACGGAAATTGAGGATATTGACCACATTGACCGTGGTTATGAAGATATTGTGGAAAAATTCTCCGCCCTTGGCGCCAAGATCAAACGCGTACCCGTGTTTGATGCGTCGGCGGCTTTGAAACAGGCATAAGCTACGCGGGAGGGGAAACCTTCCCGCTTTTTTAGGATTTTTCGCACGCTAAAAAGTTTAAGACGCGTATTTCTCGCCGCTTTGGCGGCAACCGAATACCATGCGTGATCATCATCACCATATCCGTGATTTTTGATCGCATTTTGTGTCTTGGAATGATATTGGTGAT
>CAJOQU010000111.1 GCA_905236975.1 uncultured Clostridia bacterium | reverse complement strand
GTTTGTTGTTCTATAATCTGGTATAGCGATATGCGGATACTGCTGAACAGCAGAGCCTTTAAGGAGAAGTGAAACCATGACTCTGGAAAGAATTACGGAGACGAATACCCAATATGCTGTTACGATATTAGAATAACAGAAAAGCAACACTGCGATTCAGTCCTCGCAGAGCTGCTTTTCTGCGCCGGTTTATTCCTTTCCGGCCCTCTTCTTGAACACCTTTTGGCGTTTTGGGCACATAGATGGGCTGCATGGTGAGGGGGTCGAGCCCTGTGTAAAACATGCAGGTCGAAACGGTGCCCGGTGTGGGATAAAAGTCCTGCACCTGTTCAGGGTGAAGGTGATGCTTTTTTAAAAAGACGGCAAGCTCGATCGCATCCGCTACCGTGCTGCCCGGGTGGGATGACATGAGGTACGGCACTAAATACTGCTTTTTGCCCGCGCTTTTGGTCAACTCATAAAACCGTTTTTCAAAGCGATCGTAAACCTCGATTTTAGGCTTGCCCATAGCGCGCAGTACGCGGTTGGAGCAATGCTCGGGCGCAACCTTCAATTGCCCGCTGATATGGTGGTCGATCAGCTCTTTAAAAAAGGATTCGTCCGGGTCGGCCACCAGGTAATCGAACCGAATACCCGAGCGGATGAACACCTTTTTGACCTTTGGCAGGGCGCGCAGCTCCCGCAGAAGGGATAAATAGTCTTCGTGTGTAACGGTGACGGACGGGCACAACTCAGGCGCTAAACATTTTTTGTTTTTACACAGTCCCCGTTCCAATTGGCCGTCACATGACGGGCGGCGAAAGTTGGCGGTCGGGCCGCCGACATCGTGGATATAGCCCTTAAAATCGGGCATATCGGTGATCTTTTTGACTTCCTCCACCACGGATTCATGACTGCGGGCGGAAATTTGCCGCCCCTGGTGAAAAGCCAGCGCGCAGAAATTGCAGGCGCCGAAACAACCGCGATTATGAATGACCGAAAATTTAACTTCTTCAATACCGGGCACGCCGCCAAGTGACCGGTAGGAGGGGTGATAATCCCGCATAAAGGGCAGGGAATAGACCTTGTCCATCTCCTCGGTGGTGAGGGGCGGCATGGGCGGATTTTGCACCACAAGGGTATCCCCATGGCGCTGTAAAAGCGTTTTGCCGCGCACCGCGTCATGCTGTTCCTGTTGGATGCGGCAGGCTTCGGCGTACAGGCGTTTGCCCTTTTCATCCGGTACCGATACCTGTTCGAACGGGGCGCATTCCACCGCGCCGGGAATGGGAATGAAATCGCCGGTCTTGACCGCGTAACAAGTACCAAGAATATCAGTCAAAGCCACTATCGGCTCACCCGCGTTCAGGCGGTCGGCAATTTCTACAATGTGTTTTTCACCCATGCCGTACATCAGCAGATCGGCGCCTGAATCCACCAAAATGGAGGGCCGCACGCGGTCGTCCCAGTAATCGTAGTGGGCGAATCGCCGCAACGAGGCCTCAATTCCGCCAATGGCGACCGGAACGTCAGGAAACAGGGCTTTCAATTTTTTGGTATACACGATCACAGCGCGGTCGGGTCGTGCACCCGCTTTGCCGCCGGGGGTGTAAGCATCGTCGTGGCGTCGTTTTTTGGCGGCGGTATAATGCGCCACCATGGAGTCCAAATTACCGCTGTTCACCAAAAAGGCAAGCCGCGGGCGACCAAAGCGGGAAAAATCTCCATCGTTTCGGGGTTGGGAAACAATACAAACGCGGTAGCCCGCGCTTTCCAATACACGGGAGATGATGGCCGTGCCGAACGAGGGGTGATCAACATACGCGTCCCCCGTGACCAATACAAAATCAGGCTGATTCCAGCCATATTCCCGCATTTCTTTTACCGTGACAGGTAAAAAAGGCATGTCCCGTTTTCCTCCGATCACCGGGGGTTGTCGCCGCGCCCCTGTTGGTACAATTCAAACATAGCAAATGTCCCTCCGCTCGATTGGACGAAGGGACGTTTGAAAAAGAAAATCGTTTTTTAGGCTTTGCCGACCGAGCCGAACAGCTCCATTTTTTCTTTCACGGTAGCCTTTATGGCGGCAGTGCCGTCCGCCAACAGCTTTCGGGGGTCAAAGCCCTTGCCCTCTAAATCCTTGCCGGCCTCAATGTATTGGCGGGTGGCCGCCGCAAAGGCGAGCTGGCACTCGGTGTTGACATTGATTTTGGAAAC
>CAJOQU010000110.1 GCA_905236975.1 uncultured Clostridia bacterium | reverse complement strand
CCGCCGCCCGCGACGATGCCTTCCTCTACAGCGGCCTTGGTCGCCGAGAGAGCGTCCTCAATGCGGAGCTTCTTGTCCTTCATTTCAATTTCGGTTGCAGCGCCGACCTTGATAACCGCTACACCGCCCGCAAGCTTTGCAAGGCGCTCCTGCAATTTCTCTTTATCAAAGTCCGAAGTGGTCACGGCAAGCTCGTTGCGGATCTGCGAAATGCGGTCTTTAATGTCAGCCGAATTGCCCGCACCGTCTACAATAATGGTGTTTTCTTTGGTCACCTTGACCTGACGTGCTTGGCCAAGTTGATCCATGGTGGTGTCTTTCAGTTCAAGCCCAAGCTCTTCCGAAATAACCTCGCCGCCGGTCAAAATGGCAATGTCGCGCAGCATTTCTTTGCGTCTGTCGCCAAAGCCGGGAGCTTTCACGGCTACGCAGGTAAAGGTGCCGCGCAGTTTGTTCACTATCAGGGTAGAGAGCGCCTCGCCCTCAATGTCTTCGGCGATGATGACCAGCTTTTTGCCGGATTGGACGATCTGCTCCAAAAGGGGCAGGATCTCTTGGATATTGGAAATCTTTTTATCGGTAATCAGGATAAGCGCGTCGTCGATCACGGCTTCCATCTTGTCGGAATCGGTTACCATGTAAGGGGTGATGTACCCGCGGTCAAACTGCATGCCCTCAACCACTTCCGAGTAGGTCTCGGCGGTTTTGGATTCTTCCACGGTGATCACGCCGTCAGCCGTAACCTTGCTCATAGCCTCGGCAATCAGCTTGCCAATAACCTCGTCGCCCGAAGAAACGGTAGCTACGCGGGCAATATCATCACTGCCGCTGACCTTTTGAGAATTGCCGACCACGGTGGCAATAGCGGTATCAACCGCCGACTTGATGCCTTTTTTGACCACCATGGGGTTGGCGCCGGCGGCAATGTTTTTCATGCCTTCGTTAATGAGCGCCTGCGCCAATACGGTGGCGGTGGTGGTGCCGTCGCCCGCGGCGTCGTTGGTTTTGACCGAAACTTCTTTTACCAGCTGTGCGCCCATGTTTTCAAACGGATCGTCCAGTTCGATCTCTTTTGCAATGGTTACGCCATCATTGGTGATCAGCGGAGATCCGTACTTTTTGTCCAACACCACATTACGGCCCTTCGGACCCAAGGTGACTTTCACAGCGTTTGCTAATTTATCTACGCCGGTTTGGAGCGACTTGCGCGCATCCTCGCCAAAAATAATATTTTTTGCCATAGTGCATTTCCCTCCGATTATTCCACAATTGCCAAAATGTCAGACTGATGAAGTATGGTATACTCTTCACCGTCAATTTTAATGTCGGTTCCGGCATATTTTGCGGCGATGACCTTATCGCCCTCCTTGACGGTCATGTTGACCTCTTTCCCGTCAACCGTTCCGCCCGGTCCAACGGCTACCACAACGGCGACCTGCGGTTTTTCCTTAGCGGCGGATGTTAGCACAATGCCGCTTTTGGTGGTTTCTTCTGCCTCAGTCGCTTGAATAACGACGTTATCGGCCAAAGGTTTTAATTTCATAGCATGGTTCCTCCAATCAGAATTTAACCAAATTTTTACTGTAATACCCATTTTAGTCAAAAATCAGGAAAAGTCAAGAGGGGGAACAAAAAATTTAATAATTGTTAAAATTTAAACAGTAAAAAATTCAAAATCAGAAAGTTTTTTGAAAAGGAAGCACAGCAAACCAAAGGCTTCGATAAAAGTCAATGGATCAATCAAAAAAGTTTTGGTCTTTTTGAAACTCGTCGGCTTTAAAAAGATGAAATTCGCCATCGGTATCAAGCGTAGCCAAAAAGACGTCTTGCAGCGAGACCTTTTCCCGTTTCAGGCGATCACGCAGGGCAGTTTCGTCCCACCCCGCGGTTTTTAAATTCCTTTTTGACACCTCGCCGTCCAACACCACATTGATGAAAACGTGATCCTTCTGCGGTTTCAATTGCATATCTTCGGGGGTGGCGGGTCGTTTATCGGCCAGGGGCAAAAAGCTGATCTTGCCGTTCGGTTCCATAATGGAGCTGTCCAGATCAGCTATGTTATAGTACCCCGCCAAGCGGCATTGCATTAAAAATTCACCGAGATCCAACCGCGATTTTTGAAAGTTATCGCGAAACAGTTTGCCGTTTTTCATCAAAAATACCGGCTGTCCGAAAAGAAGACGCCGAATGGTCAGCGATTTGCTGGTAGCAAAGGAAAAAATAATCGACACCAGTGCATAAATTACCATGGCCACTAACGGTCGTTCGGGATTTTCCAATTCCGTGGCCATTTCAGCGGCAATGGAGCCGATGGTGATGCTGACAATATAATCAAACATATTCAATTCAGATAATTGCCGGTTTCCGACCAGTTTTGTTAAGATCAGTAATACCAACAGAGAAACCAATGATGTTACCGCAATCTGCAAAAGTTTCATAACAATCTCCATTCCGCCGTTCAAACCTCGGCACAAACAGGGCGAAGAAAGCATACGTCCCGGCTGCCAAGTGGTGTAAGTTTTTTACACCGTTTCCGGCTTTTTCCTGATTTGAGTATTTTTTGCAATTTGCTGTGATTTATGCGCGTTGGCTACTTAATATGTAGAATCCCGTTAAGTTGGGTGTGAAAGATAAGCGGAGCGATCACACCGGAAAGACTTGTGACACGAAAAACGCCTGCGTTTGATCGTAAACGCAGGCGCCGGAGAAAGCACTCAAATCACATATCCGCCATTCACACCAAGAACCTGACCGGTGATGTATTCCGCCGCCTCTGAGGCTAAAAAATAGGCGACGGCGGCGATCTCATCCGCATTGCCCATGCGGCCGAGCGGAATTTCGTTTACAAAATCATTCAGTTCCTCCACCGTTAAATGGGCGTTCATATTGGTTTCGATCAAACCCGGTGCAATCGCGTTCACGGTAATGCCGCTGGGCGCCAGTTCTTTTGCAAGGGCTTTGGTAAGACCAATGACCCCGGCTTTGGCGGCGGAGTAGGCAACCTCGCAGGAAGCGCCGACCTGCCCCCACATGGAGGAAATGTTGATAATGGTTCCTGCTTTTTGATTGACCATGACCGGCGTGACCGATTTACAGCAATTAAAAACACCCTTCAAGTTAATATCAATGATCCGGTCAAAATCGATCTCATCGGTTTCGGTGATAAGCCCCTGATAGGCGACCCCGGCGTTATTGACCAGTACATCCACGCTGCCGAATTTGTAAAGCGTTTCTTTGACCATCAAGTCGGTTTCCAACCGGTTGGCTACGTTGGCTTTTTGCGTGATGACGGAATATCCGTTACCGACCAACGACCTGCAAAGCAGATTGGCCGATTCGTAGGATTCATTATAGTTGATAACAACATTATATCCCTGCCGCGCAAAAAGAATAGCGGTCGCGGCGCCGATGCCTTTCGAGGACCCTGTGACAATGACGGTTTTTTTCATATGCTTCTCCTTGAATTTGACCGAATTTATATTCGATCTTATTTTTAACTTGAAAATATTGTATCATATTTTTTGAAAAAAGGGAAGGGGAAAAATTACAAGAATTTGGGTTTACATAAAAAGGAAATCCCCACATCTTGTGAAGTTTACATAATAAGTTTACATAATAATTTTATGGTTACAAATTTGTAGTTGACATAATCGGAAAAATATTGTATAACAATTATACGCGGTTTTAAGCAATTTGTTTTTTGCTGAATCCGCCGCCAGGTTGCCACGGTAAATCGGCGCTTTTCTTTTGTGGTTTACATAAATTTATCGATCCCTTATCTTGTGCTTCTTTGCTTTGTGACGCTCAAAATATGGTTGCAGGCAAAACGGTCATATCTTGTCCGCGCAGCGCATATGCTCTATCAGAAGGAGTGGTTGTTATGCGCAAAGGAACGGTCGTGCGATTGAAGGGATTCAGGTTGCTGGCATTTTTATCAAACAACAGCATTTTGGTTATCCTGACGCTGCTGTTTGTAATCGGGGTCACGCTCGGCACTTTTACATGCCAAAAGGTCTCGTTGCTGCAAACCTTGTCGGAGGGGTATTTACAGGCTTTTACGGGCAGAAGGAGCAATCCTTCGTTTTTAGCGCTATTTTTGCATTCGTTTATGTCTTCCATGTTGTTGATGTTTCTTTGTTTTGCATTGGGCACTTCGATATTCGGCATGGTGTTGTCGCCGCTTTTTTTCGCGGCGCGCGGTCTGCTGTACGGTTCGGTTACCGCACTGTTGTACAGTACTTATTCTGTAAAAGGTATTGCTTATAATGCTGTGTTGGTATTGCCTTCGGCTTTATTTTTCATTCTTGCGTTGCTGCTGGCCGTGCGGGAATCGGTAAAATTTTCGATGATGATTCTCAAAATCACATTTCCCTCGACCGGGGGCGGTGATCTATCGTCGGATTTTGGCAATTACTGTGGGCGGTATTTGGTTTTGAGTGCCTTGGTACTGCTTTCGGCCTTGATCGACGCCTTGATTTCCTGTGGGTTTGCAGAAAAATTCGTATTATAAAAAGGAGGGGAGAACAAATGGTGCGCTACGCCGATGATTTTCGTCAATATTTGGTACATACCAAAAAAGCCACGCAAAATACTGTCGATTCCTATTTGCGTGACGTCAATCAATATCTGTCCTTTTGTTCTTCCGCCGGTGTTTTGCCCGAACAGGCTGACAGCGCCCTTGTTTACCGCTATTTGGAATTTTTAACCATGCGCTCCAAGTCGGATGCGACCAAGTCCCGCATGATTGCTTCCGTGCGCTGCTTTTACCGCTATTTAATGTCGATCGGTATTGCGGCGTGCGACCCGGCCGAGGGCGTAAAAATCAAGGCGGCCGAAAAAAAACTTCCCGGTATTTTAGATACCAATGAGATCGTGCTGCTGCTTTCGCAGGCCGACGGGTCAGATTATAAAAGCATGCGTGACAAGGCGATCTTGGAGCTTTTATACGCGACCGGTATCAAGGTGTCGGAGTTGATTGAGTTATCGGTCTCCGATGTGAATCTGCAAGTCGGTATCCTGCACCTGCGTCACGGCGAAAAGGAACGCATTCTGCCCATCTATCCGGCGGCGGTCAAAACCATGGCGAATTACCTGGTGCATGTGCGCCCCGCCATTGTGATGGATAAAGGGGAGGACAGGCTGTTTACCAACATGTCGGGTCAGCCGCTTTCGCGCCAGGGGCTTTGGAAGATCATTAAACACTACGCCGAAAAGGCCGGCATCCAAAAGGACATCACCCCCCATACTTTGCGGCATTCCTTTGCGGCGCACTTATTGGAAAACGGGGCACAACTGAAAGATATTAAAGAAATGCTCGGCCATGCGGATATTTCCTCCACCCAGGTATACGCACAGTTTATGAAAAATAAATACACTTTGGCTTATGCCAAGTACCATCCGTTAGCCAAGTAGGGAAACGACGATTATGCGAAAAACGACCGAAAAAAGCACCAAAGGAAAGATCGTCGCGGCGGCATGGGAACTGTTTTATGAAAACGGATACGACGATACCACCGTAGACGCAATTGTGGAAAAAAGCGGCACCTCCAAGGGTTCCTTTTATCATTATTTTGACGGAAAGGACGCGCTGCTTTCTTCGCTTTCCTATTTGTTTGACGAAAAATACGAGTCTCTCAAAGACAATCTTGACCCCGGTATGAGCGCCTTTGAAAAGTTGGTCTATTTAAATAAAGAACTGTTTTTGATGATCGATAACAGCATTTCGGTGGATTTGCTGGCACGTCTGCTTTCCAGCCAACTGGTGACCAAAAGCGAAAAACATTTGCTGGACCGTGACCGCACTTATTATAAATTACTGCGCAAGATCATTATGGAAGGGCAGCAGGCAGGGGAATTGACCGGCGAAGTTTCGGCCAATGAAATTGTCAAGGCCTATGCCGTCTACGAGCGCGCCTTGCTGTACGACTGGTGTATCTGCGAGGGAGATTATTCTCTTTCGCGCTATTCCGAGGGCATGATCGGCATTTTTTTGGGCGGTTTTTTTAAGAAAAAATAAAAGTTTTGTTTTTATATGAAAATTCGTATAGAATTTAGTCTACTTAAAAACTCAATAAATAAGAGCGTAATTGCAGAAATATTACAAGTTTTAGTATAAACTTTATTCTGTATTGCGTTCTTTTTCTGTTTATGGTAAAATGTAGAAAATTGTTTTTTGGAGGAATTTGTATGAACAGTGTGATTTTGATTATGATTGTGGTTTATTTAACTGCCATGGTCATAATTGGCGCCGTTTTTTCTAAGCGCAATCAAAATGCAGATGATTTTTATTTGGGCGGCCGAAAATTAGGGCCGTTGGTGACCGCCATGAGCGCCGAGGCGTCGGATATGAGTTCTTGGCTTTTAATGGGTCTGCCGGGACTTGCCTTGATCGGCAGTTTTGCCGAGGCTTCCTGGACGGCCATTGGTCTTGCTGTCGGCACCTACTTAAACTGGCTGATCGTGGCAAAACGTATTCGTCGCTATTCAAGCCGTATTGACGCGGTAACCATTCCGGATTATTTTTCCAAGCGATACGGTGATCACAAAAACATATTAAGTCTGATCGCCGCGCTGGTTATCATCGTCTTTTTCGTGCCGTACACCGCTTCGGGCTTTTCGGCCTGCGGCAAATTGTTTAACTCACTGTTCGGCATCGATTATAAGGTCGCCATGATCGCCAGTGCCGTGGTCATTGTGTTGTATACCACTTTGGGCGGATTTTTGGCCGCCTCCACCACCGACCTGATCCAAAGTATTGTCATGACCATAGCTTTAGCCGTCGTATTGATTTACGGCATCAATGCCGCCGGCGGTTGGGAACAGGTGGTCACCAACGTGAAAGCTTTGCCGGGTTTTGTGGATTTCGGCGCCATTTATAACGCCAAGACCAATTCGAAAGACCCCTATAACGCTTTGACCATTTTATCCACCATGGCGTGGGGGCTTGGTTATTTCGGCATGCCGCATATTTTGCTGCGATTCATGGCCATCGAGGATCCTAAAAAGTTAAAGACTTCCCGCCGTATCGCTTCGGTTTGGGTGGTCATTTCCATGGGTCTTGCCATTGTCATCGGCTTGGTCGGCTTCGGCATGGTCAAAGCCGGTGCCATTGCCGATTTGGCTGACAGTGAACGGATTATTATTGAAATCGCCAAGCTGATCGCGTCACACGGCGTTCTGACTTCAATGGTGGCGGGGCTGATTTTGGCGGGTATTTTGGCGGCAACCATGTCTACATCCGATTCACAGCTGTTGGCGGCGTCCTCCAGTGCTTCGCAAAACATAATGCAAGAGTTCTTCCATGTCAAACTCTCGCAAAAACACAGTATGATCCTGGCGCGTGTTTCGGTTGTGATTATTTCGGCAATCGCGGTGCTGGTAGCGCTGGATCAAAACAGCTCGATCTTCCGGGTCGTTTCCTTTGCGTGGGCAGGCTTCGGTGCCGCGTTCGGGCCGGTTGTGCTGTTCTCGCTGTTTTGGCGGCGTTCTAATAAATGGGGCGCGCTGGCCGGTATGCTCACCGGCGGCATCATGGTGTTTGTGTGGAAATTCGTTGTTCGCAACGCCTTTGCCGGTACGATTTTAGATATTTACGAACTGCTGCCCGCCTTTATCCTTGCTTGTGTAGCCATTGTAGTGATCAGCCTGCTGACCAAGGCCCCCGAAAAGGAAATCACCGATCTTTACGACGAGGTAAAGCAATCAAAAGCCTGATCACCGCGATTCCTTTTTTGAAACTGCTTAGAAATCATTCCAAGTGAATAAATCCCCATGCCACGAAAAGCAGAAGTCGCTTTTGGCGGCATGGGTTGTTTTTTGGAAACAAAAAAAGAAAGAGTAAATTAGTTAATTTGCACAAATTATCAATTTGCATCTTTGTTAAAGGCGAGATGTGTGACTGACTTTATAATTTTAGGAAATCATTTGGCGGCACGGGTCAATGAATTTTTGCGGTCAAATGATTTTTGATGGCGACCAAATCATGAATACCAGAAAATCGTTGCCGTTAATGACATAGCCATCATCAAAGTTTGAGACCGTCGTATATGCGCGATCCAACAGATTGCGGCTGATATCCGGTTTTGAATTGAAAATCATACAACATATTTAGATTCGTATGAAGAAGCAAAATCGTTCGTTGAATTCGGATGATGTGATCAAATGGTACAAAGAGCAAATCAACTGATAATACAATCTTGATCCAAAATGAAAAAGCTTGTGAATTCGAGTTAAATAGTATCTTATTACTGTAAATGAATCTGACTATACCGTTATTACACGAAAATCAAGACTAATGGAGCAGGTTTTAACAGGACTGGAGTATGATATTATGCCAACAAGTGGTATTACGCCTTTGTAGCTCTCCCCTTAATTATCCTAAATATTCATTTAGGATAATTCGCTATCAAATTTTAAATGCGGGGCTTTCCCCGCCCGCCGCGAATTACCAGCGCGCTTTGCGCGTCCTAAATGCGGTTTTTTCTCATTCAGTTGTTCTATTGAAAATCCAACGCACACATAT
>CAJOQU010000109.1 GCA_905236975.1 uncultured Clostridia bacterium | reverse complement strand
GTACGCACGGATTGTGAACGATACTTTGAATTTAAAGCCGGATGTGTTGAGCATTCTGATCGGCGTAAACGACATCTGGCACGGGTTGGATTGGCAAAACGGCACCGGCCTTGCGCGATATGAAAAGGTCTACAACATTTTGATCGAAGAACTCAAGGAAGAACTGCCCGATTGCAAAATCATGATTTTAGAGCCCTTTGTTTTAAAGGGAAGCGCCACCGAGAACCGTGAGGATCAACCGGATCGTTGGCAAATCTTCAACAGCGGTGTTAAAGCGACGGCGGAAATCGCACGCCGCGTGGCGGAAAAGCATTCGGTGAAGTTCGTAGAATTGCAAAAGCATTTTGACGAGGCCTGTGAAAAGGCCGAGCCTTCTTACTGGCTGGCGGACGGCGTTCACCCCACCCCTGTGGGACATGAGTTGATCACGCGGGAATGGATCAAGGCGTTTGAGGAAATAAACGAATAAGCTTAGGCTTACACTCGATAAGGACAAACCGTAATAAAAACAGCACTTTTTACGTTCAAAACGTGAAAGTGCTGTTTTTTTAGAAGATCATTGCATTTTGTTGGCTCAGATTCTGTCCGTCTGACAACGAGATGAGCTTATAGCTGTAAATAATTTGCTTTGGTTATGATTCACGGATCGATTTTCCAATAATATCGCCGTTTCGAAAGGGGAAAATCGTCCATAACGCCATGCTCCGGATCGTAAAAAACGCCGTCGCAATAAAGCGACCAATGCCAACAGCGCGGCGTTTCTAAACTGAGCAACGCCACAGCGGGCAGCTGGGCTTTGGTTTGCACGGCGATTCGTTCCCGACAGCAGTGGATTCCAAGGGCGTCCATTCCTGCAAACATTTGGGGCAGGGTGGTCTCACGGTCGGTGCCGACCAGTTTGACGACATCCTCCACCGCACACCCGCCAAGCATGGCCAAAACCGCCTGACCGCATTGCAGGGGAGTGGGCTCGTGAAGGTATTGTATTTCGCGGCAAAGCGGCAAAACAGATCGCTCCTTTCGGCAAAATCGGTCGCTTACAAAAACAACTCCAGCAACAGCACCACCAAACAGGAGCAAACCGCCACGCCGAACAGGCTTACCCCGAAATAGGCCAGCAGAACGCCTGCGACCAGCGCCGCAAGACCGGACCAAATGCTGTTTGTCGCCTCTAAAATAGCGGGGAAGGTCATCACGGCAAGCGTTACATAAGGCACATAATGTAAAAAGGAACGCAGGGTCTTGTTGGTGATTTTTTTGCGGATCAGGGTCAGCGGCAGAACCCGAATCAAATAGGTTACGACCGCCATCACCAAAATGTAAAGGAATACGCTATGCCGCATCGTCGCCTTCCTCCTTTACGGGAAAAAGAATGGCGGCGCCAAGCGAGATCACGACCGTTAATATAATGACCCGCATCCCGGACGAAATGCCGCAAAGAACAGGCAATTTGGCAAATAAAAAGCTCAAGACCATGGAAAGCACCACCAACCCCGCGATCACGCGGTTTTTGCGTGCCGGCGGGATGATAATGGCCAAAAACATGCCGTACAGTCCCACACTTAACGCACTGACCAGCGGCGCGGGGAGCAGATTGCCGGTCACGACCCCGAAAAAAGCGCCCAGCGCCCAACCGGGAATCGCCACCGTCATGGCACCGTAGTTGTAAAAGGGGTTCAGCGAGCCGGGAACCGATACCGAAATGCCGAAAATTTCATCGGTCACATCAAAGGCCACCAGCATGCGGTGAAGAATCGAAGTCTCAGGCGACAGCTTTTGGCTGAGCGCACAAGACATCAATAAATACCGTGCGTTGACGATCAGTTGTGTCAGCGCCATTTCCCAGTAGCCGGCATTTGCGGCAATCAGGGTAAAACCGGCGTATCCACCGGCCGAGGCGTTGGTCAAAGCGGCGGCAACACCGGCTTGTACGGGGGAAAGCCCCGCTTTTTTGGCGATGATGCCTAAGGTGAAGGAAACCGCAAAATATCCCAGCGCAATGGGGATGCCGTCGCGCAGCCCCTTTTGATACCATTTTTTATTGTCAGACAAAGAAAATCATCCGTTTCGTTTTAGGCTGAAAAGTTCAAGTGGTGATATTGCTTTTCTGCACATTAGTTTTTCAAACTTTGCAGAGGGGCGGGAATGCGCCCCGCACGGTCGATGAATTTTTTGGGGCTTTTTGTAAGATTGACCGGCATAATGGGGCCGGAGCCGAGCAATCCGCCAAAGGATAATTCCTCGCCTGCCTTTTTACCGATGGCGGGGATGACCCGCACGGCGGTGGTCTTAGCGTTGACCATGCCAATGGCGGCCTCGTCGGCAATGATGGCCGATATGACCTCGGGCGGCGTATCGCCCGGGATCACGATCATATCAAGCCCCACCGAGCAAACGGCGGTCATGGCCTCTAACTTTTCAAGGGAAAGATCGCCCGAACGTGCGGCGTCGATCATACCGGCGTCTTCGGTCACGGGTATAAACGCGCCTGAAAGCCCGCCTACCGAGGACGAAGCCATCACGCCGCCTTTTTTGACCGCGTCGTTCAGCATGGCAAGCGCGGCGGTGGTGCCGTGCGCACCGCAGGATTCCAAACCCATTTCTTCCAGAATGTAGGCAACCGAATCGCCCACGGCGGGCGTGGGAGCAAGCGAAAGGTCAACGATTCCGAACGGAACGC
>CAJOQU010000108.1 GCA_905236975.1 uncultured Clostridia bacterium | reverse complement strand
TGATTACAGCTAACAAATTATACATGACAAAATCAGCCCAAACAGGTAATATCCAACCCGTCAAAGCGCTTAAAAAAAACTTTCAGCTCGGCAATATCAGCCGCCGTACCGCCCGGCCGGTCACTTTCCAGATTCAGCGGCATCACCGGGTCATGCACGCTTAACCGCAGCAGAAAAAACCCGTTAGGGGTGGAAACCCGTATCCCCTCGCGGTTATCGTCCGCGATCACATAATCCGGGCGCATCGACGCAAATTGCTGTAATTCTTCGATCACGCGATTTCCGTAACTGCGAAAATCCGGCACGGAAATGCGAAAACGAAATTCCTTTTCCTCCGCCGGCAGCCGCAGCGGTTCCAGGATGGCTGCAATATTTTTACCCCGAGCCAACTCGATCACGATTTTGGTCACAAGATAAGCGCCGTCGTCAAGAAAATAGTTTTCCCGCAAAGCCGCGTGACCGGAGGTTTCAATGGCAAGGGGACAATCGACCCCCTTATCGCACAGCTCCTGCGCTTTATTGATCACATTTTTGTAACCGCGCTTATAGCGAAAATGCGTGCCGCCGAGCGTTTTTTCAATATATTCCTTCAGGCCGTCGCTGGTGACCGAATCCGTCACGATGGTAAAATCTTTTTTGCCGTTGGCCGCCATATAGGAGGCCAGCGCGATCAGGCGATTGCGATTGATCTCTTTCCCGTCGGCTCCCACGCATCCCGCGCGGTCAACATCGGTATCAAATATAATGCCCAGGTCGGCGTGGCACCGTACGACCGCCCCGCAGATGCTTTCCATTGCCTGTCCGTCTTCCGGATTGGGAATATGATTGGGAAACATGCCGTCCGGTTCTAAAAACTGGCTGCCCGTGATATCCGCGCCCAAAGGCTCCAACACATCGGTTGCGTAAAAGCCGCCGGCGCCGTTGCCCGCGTCCACCACAATGTGATACCCGGCAAGCGGTTTTTGCAGTTCGGTTTTGCCCACGGCGTCGCAAATCATACGGCGCAACCGTGCGGCATACCGCGGCATGTAATCGGTCGGTCGAACGGTTCCCTTTTCTTTTGCCGTCACGCGTTTTTGTGCATTTGCCAAAGCAATAACATCGGTCAGATCATCGCTGTCGAGTCCCCCGGATGGCAGAAAAAACTTCAATCCGTTTCGGTCGGCAGGGTGGTGACTGGCGGTGATTTGCACCGCTGCGTCAGTCATCAGATCAACCGTTGTCATAAACATAGCCGGGGTCGAGGCCAAACCGCAGTCAAGCACAGTGGCGCCCGCATCGGTCAAAGCCTGTTTGACCGTTTGCGCGATAGACTCCCCCGTTATGCGGGAATCATGCCCGACCGCCACCGTAAAGCCATTTGCCTTTTCGGAATGCCGCTCTATGTACCACACCGCGAAAGCCGCCGTAATATCATAGACCGCTTGATCGGTCAATTCAACCGTTTTGCCGAAAATTTTACTTGCCACACCGCGTATATCAGTGCCGCTTTTTAAATGTGTATACTCCATCGTAAACTCCTAACCGAAAAAATATCCTGTGGAAAAATAACCAATAACAATCAACACAATGGCCGCGGCAGTGTAAAATGCCGCTTTCAAAAACACCGCCACGCCATGTTGTTTCAGTTCCGATTCCATGCTGCTCACCTCAGCTATAGTTTACCCGGATCACATGATTTTAAGCCAACGGAGGGAAAACCGTGAATGTTTGCCGCACTTTTCGAAATCAGGTAAAGATGGTAAAAACCTTGGATTTTACCGATTTTGATGACTTGATCGACTGCGCCGTTATGCTGTGTCACCGGCAAAAGCGCAGGTTGACCAGCCGACTGTATCAAATGCCCGAGGGCTACCGTTTGGTGCTGCTTGTGGGCAGTTGTACGGATTTGATCGGCTGCGGTGAATTCGGCAAACTGCAATCCGGCAATGCCGTAACGGCGGCCTACACCGAGGAATACGGCAAACTGCTGATTGCCGAGCACGCTGTCAAAAAGCTGGGAAGCTCATTTACCGGGCGCAGCGTGTAATCTGTCATGAATAGAAAATACTGTTTTATTTTAATGCGTATCAGCGTTTGACTTTTGCTAATTTAAAGCGACTTTAAATATTCCACACGTTCCTGCATTTCAGGCGAAAATACATAACTGCCGGCCACCAGTACCGTCGCGCCGGCTTTTACCGCCAAAGGCGCCGTTTCACCGTTGATGCCGCCGTCTACCTCCAGATCTATATGCAGACCCTGTTTTTGGCATTCCGCCCGCAAGGCCGAAAGCTTATCGAGCGCCTCGGGCATAAATTTCTGCCCGCCAAAGCCCGGCTCGACCGACATCACCAGCACCATGTCGCACAGGGGTAAAAATTCGAAAATTTCCTCCGGCGCAGTGCAGGGTTTCACGGTCAGGCAAGCCTTGCAGCCAAGTCTTCGGATTTCCTTCAAGGTCTCAGCGACATCGCTTCCCGCTTCGTAATGAAAGCCCAAAATATCCGCCGCCTCGGCAAATTCCGCAAGATAACGGTGGGGGCGGTCGATCATTAAATGCACATCCAGCGGCAGACGGGTGTGGCGTTTAACCGATCGTATCAGCGGCATTCCAAACGAGATGTTGGGCACAAAAATGCCGTCCATTACGTCCATATGCAGCATATCAACCCCGGCGGCCTCCAAAGCTTGAATATCTGCCGTCAACTCCAAAAAGTCTGCTGTCAGCACCGAGGGTGCAAGTTTTACCGACATGGTTTTTCCTCCCGATTTTTTTACTTTCCTAATTATATAATCATGGAGGAAAAAAGTCAATCGAAATCCTGCCAATGATAAGACAATGTTTCCAAGGAATGAACATGAAGAAAGCACCGACCTTTGACGATCAGTGCTTTTCTTTTATCTTGATCTGACAGATCGTTCCCATCAGGTCTTCCATTGTTTGGCGGAGAAAGACTGCGATTTTTTCTATGTATTAGCCCGGATTGCCTTTTTCACATTTTCCCTTTGTCGGGTGTTGAGCGCTTCCTGTGAAAACAGCGAGGTGTAAGAGAAAAAGCTGTATCCCGTTACCGCTCCATCGGTATAACACGTTTCGACCTGCCGTGCCAAAATGTCATCGCTCACGCCCCATTCCGCACGATCCGGTTCGCTTTCGGTGCCGATCTTATACGGAGCAAGCCCGATCATAAGCGCCACATTACGGTTTTTGGCAGCGAGCGTTTCCCATTCCTTCAAAAGCCGGTCAAAGCAATACGCCTTATCGGGGTATTCATAACCGAAATAAAGCTGCGGAATAATAGCGTCCACACAGCCGCTTTCGACCCAGCCCGCTACATCGGCATACAGGTTATCATAATTTTTTTCGATCGAGGCCATGGGGCTGACCGTGAAAAGAAGCTCTTTGTTGTAAAATTTGACCGCCGTGTAACTGCCGCTGATCAGCGCGTTCACATTAGAGCGCCGCCATTCGGCAAGCGGCAACGGATTCTCACCCGACTTTTGGTACGCTTGGTAGCTTTTGCTGTCAAAGGCCTCATCGGTGGTGGGGTAAAAATAGTCGTCAAAATGAATGCCGTCCACGGGGTATTTTTCCAATATTTCCCGAATCCCGTTCATCACCAGTTCCTGCACTTCATATTCCGCCGGATTCAAGTAAACCCCGCCGCCGTATGTGATTACATTTTGATCGTTATCGGGGTCATCGTCGGTGCGCCAGCGAACAGCCGGACTGTCCTGCCGCAGAACCGTGATGTCTTCGGTAGAGGTTGAAACACGGTAAGGGTTGATCCATGCATGCACCTTCATGCCGGACGCGTGGCAACGTTCGATCATGTAGGCAAATACATCAAAATCGATCCCGTTCATCGCCTCGATCAAAGGAAAATATTCTGATTCAAATAACGAATCACAAAAAGCCCGAACATGTATGTAAAGATGCTCGATTTGTAAAGAGGCACAATTTTGCACCACCTTTTCAAACTCCGCTTTCACGCCGTCTTTGCTTTTGAGCATGGTATTGATCTCACTGAACGAGAGCCATACTCCGCCCGACGCGCCAACATTAACGGCGCTTTCTTCCGCCCCGCGGGACGGAGCAGCACAGCCGCAAAACAGCAGCAGCACAATCAAACAACAAATGCCGATTCTTCTCACGGTTCTTCCCCCTACTCTTCCATTCGGTAACCGATGTTCATTTCACCCAAGGCAAAATCTTCGTCCGAACAAAGGGTCATGTAAAATGTTTTGGTGCCGAAAAGATGTGGTAAAACCCGAACGGTCTTCATGGTGCCGCAGCCGGAATCAACCTCAACAGAGTTTAATTCGATCTTATCAAACAACTTGCCGTTGATAGAGAGTTCCAGTATACCATCGCACGAAAGAGAAAACAAGAGCTCATCGACAATTTTTTTACGCATGATGCCGCCCATGGTAAAATGTCCCGTTGTCATGTTGGCGGTGATTGGTTTTTCCGTGACCACGACCTCGCCGTTTTCCAAACAGATGTCGGTGTCGGTATTACCTGAAAGACCGGCGCTGTACAGCAAACAATGATTACTTCCCCGGCAGATCAACCGCATTTTTCCTTCGCCGGCAATACCGCCTAATAAATCAATGCCTTCAAAATCATATGTGTACCACGCCAAATCGCCCACGGTGCTTTCATCCATGCTTTTCAGTTTTTTCAGGCGGTAGTCCATAACAACGGCCTTATCTCCCCACATTAACAGGTAGCAGCGTGGGTCGGCCACTGCAAAGGCGACGTCCATATTGCCCTTTTGCGCTTCCAAAAAAGGTGCCACGGCGGCGGAAACCTCAAAAATTTCTTTGGAAGTGGTCTTCAGAGCATAAACACGCCCATCCGTACCAAGCCAGATCGGAAAACCCCCGCAGGCAGCGATCGTATTTCCGTTTTGACAGCCTACCCCTGTACGGATACAGGTAGAAGACAGGGTATCGGTATCATAAAGAACCGAATCATCATCCGATACCAGCGAATAGGTATTTAACGCCTTGCCGCCGGTCAGTTTGATCCAATGAACCTCATTTTCCTTAAACGCGGCAACGCCGTCTTTACAACCTGCTAAAGCCGTGATCGGTTCTTCTTCTCCCACGGTTACAGAAGAGGTCAAGGGAAAATAAAGTGGATTTTTACGGTTACAGCAAAACACGCGATTGCCTTTGCTTCCGCCCGAAAAAAGCAGCTTATCCCCTTGTAAGGTACAGCAGGTGGAGGAAAAGACCTCCTTCGCCCCATCAGGAATGTCCTTTGCGGCTGTAACACAGATATTGTTTTCATGATAACGCAAAAAATTGATGATGGGAAAATCCTCATTGCTTGAATCGGTGAAATAAAAAATTCCTTTTTCCCGATCAATGTTCATGGTAATATCAGCCGTAAAATAACGGGCGGTAGTCCTTGTAGCGCCGCTTGCGATGGTCCATTCCCAATATACATTGGGTGCCGAGTAAATACGACAATTCACCGCGCTGTTATCAATACCCGAAAAGGGCAGGCGAAAACAGGAAGATGCGCCGTCTGATGTATAATAGGCCTTAAACTGCCCATTAAGCAGGTTGGGGGATTCCAAAGTTTTCGGCGTGCCGCAATAGGCGCTGTTGAGGGAATTGGCCTCCTCATAACGCGTGCCCCTGCCGTTGATCAAAACAATCGGCACATAAAAATCAATTATGCGTGACCATGCGTTAAAATTGCTGTTGATTTCATATATCAAATGTTCCACATTGCCGGAATGATGACGATCACGTCTTGTCACCATGGCAAACAAACCGCCTCCGTTTACCGGTTCAGCTGAAAAAAATAAAATCTTTTCAGGAACGTAAAAGCAATCGCTGCTTGTACGGGAAAAAACGAGTTGCCCCGCATCGGTTTTTTCGCCGTCCGCCGTAAGCAAATGAACACAAATGGTGTAAAGCGAATCGTATTCATAATACATACAAGTCACAACCCGCGCCGTTTTTCCCCCTACGCTGACCGTGACGTTATGTACCCGGTATGACGCATCGATCCATTTGGTCGGAAGTATGGTATTGATCAGATCATCGGCCACAGCGGCGAGTCCTTTTCTTCTTTTTAAAGCGCCGCCGTCAAACCGCATATTCTTACATTCTGTCAGCTGGTTGTCGCCAATCTGATAGGGCGCATCAGCCAAATTCAATCCCCCGTCAAATTGCCTTACTTTGACCGTTTCGATCTGCATTGGCTTTAGTGAGCCAAATTTCATCACTACACCTCCGTTACACAGGGCAGCACATCGCGAATGTGCGTCAGTTCCGACAAAGCAATCGATCGTTTGGCGTTATAAACTTCAGCAAACAAGCCGTTTTTAGCGGCGTCACCCACGGTAAGTGCGATCATCATGGCCACACCGTATACCAGCGCCTCGCTTTTGCTGTCACTGATAACAAGTGTTTGACCAAGTGATGCAATTTCTTTGCATTTCAGATCCAACAATAATTGATTGAGTATTTCCAGTACGGCACTGTTTTCGGCCTCACGGTCTCGAAAGACCGTTTTCCCCGAAAGATTCAAAAGTGAAAGCGCGCGCTTAAAAACATCATAGCCTGTCATGGTCATCCTCCGTTTCTTCTAAAAGCGCATATTTGTCGGCAAGCAATCCATTCGGCACACGGCGAATAAACTCTTTACGGTCAAGAATTCCCTTTTCGTAAAGGGTAAGCAAGGCTTCCAAGCGTTCTTTATCGCTGTAAACCGTATCGCTGCCGACCACAATTTTGGAGGTAAGCATTAAATGACGGTATTGCTCAGCGTCAAAGGGAATATATACCACACCCTTTTCCCCGCGCGCCTTGATTTTGCGCTGACCGTAATAGGCAAGCCACAGATCGGCCCAGATTTTTGCGGTTTCCTCTACAAAACAATAAAACCGGTTTTTTATCAGATTCAGCGGCATCAACGCGGCACTGCGCATGGTCATTAAAGCGGTGGCGTTATCGGCACGGCTGTCGCCAAGGGCGACTTCATTGGCACCGCTTTGGGTCATGGTATTTTCGATCAGAGATTGCACACTCATTTCAAAATGACTGCCGTAATCAGGCGGTGCAATGTATTTCACTGCGCCCGCCACATCTTCGTTACTGCCGAATACCTTGATGATCTGTCCGGGTTCATTGGTGATACCGTCGCCGACCGTGTCGCCGTTAATGACCATCATGGGCATGCCGGTCGTCATGGCCGACCATACGTTGGCCGTAATCATGCGATTGATGGCGATTTGATTGGGTACAAGGTAGGTAACCTCGCTTTCGCCATAAATCAGGCCGTCGCGCCGCTCCCATTGAAAAACCGAAAGCGGATAAAGCGTAAGCCCGGTATCAAACTCCTGCCGTACTATGGCGCGTTCCGTTACCTTTATACTTTTAATTGTATAACCGCCGCCGGATTTATATTCCTTAAACAGCTTGGTCAAAACGGTCACTTTTCCGCCCTGTTCCTCCTCCGCAATCACCGACAGGGTGGCGGCAGACGCGCCATACCGCTTGGCTTCACGCAAAACATCGGCAGTCTCAACATGGCTTAGAAAAATCACATAAGGCTGCTTTTGCACATCCATCACATACGGATCAGCAAAAAAGACATTCTCAATATCCAATACTTCACAACTGATATCACCTGTAATGGGCGCGGTTTTGTCGTGATCGGCAAACAGCCCGGTCCGAACCTCGGGATCCCAATAGGTGTAAAGCACGCCGGTGCCGGTTACAAAGGCGTTGCGCAGCAAACGGTCATGCAAAAAATTCAGTTGTACCCGCTCCGCGGTGATGTCGTAATAATCCGAAAGACGGCCTAAAACCAGCCCGATTTCCTCACTCTCCCGGTCGCTCTTATCGGAAGAAACGCCCTCAGCACTGAAATTAACCGAAAGAGACTCGCTTAAAATCTGTGACATCTTGTATTCGCCGATGCGCTTAATAACGTTGTGCCGCACCAATGGACGCTCGTTGCCGCAGTTTGCGCCATACCATTGATCCCCAATAAAAAACCGTTCGTTGATACGGTTCTGCTCGTTCATGCCACGTTTGCCAAGCGAAGCCTTAAAATTGGCGGCGGTCTGGTACTCTTCAAAGATCTGCAAAGGTTCCTTGTTCATAACACGATCCTCCTTTTATCCTGTCAGGGCCGCCCGGTCAGGCGGCCCCTTACGCTTTAAAACGTCATGCTCAAGATACCGTTACTGTCACAATATCGGAGGGGATGCCGGCCATGCCGTCCACCATCACCTTGACAAAGTAGTAGTAACTTCCTTCCTCTAAATCCGTGGGAATGGTCATCGAAGACGAGGTTGCCCCGGCGATCTTGACCGCGTCGGCGCCGCTTGCATTCGAGCAGCCATACCACTGGTAGGTCAATGACCCTGTGCTGGTGGCTGTCACGCTAAGCGAACCGCTGATGCTGCCCGCGGTAACCGATTTGCCGGTAGGCTGTGCGGTGATGCTGATCTCCGGTGAAATCCAGGCCCAGACCGCGTCTAAACCGCTCTTTTTCACAAACACATCGTAATAAATACGATAGTCAAACTTATACGCATCGGCGTCAAGATTTTGTTCGGGTGTGAAAATGCGCAGATTTTCGGTCTTTTTGACCAGGTGCGCACCCGATTTCGGGCAGACCAACATATAAATTTCTTTCGCGGCAGAGGCCGGCGTAAACCCGCCAACGCTGTCGTTTTTAAAGGTATAAGCGGTCTTCATGCGCTCTGATACCACCGGAATAATGGCCACGCCGTTGATGGACTTGACCTTCAGGGAAACATCCCCCTGTTTGAAATCCGAAACGGTGATCATGCGCGAAATTTCCGAAGAATTTTGCAGTGCCGCATAAAGATAACTGTCTACAAAGGCAACCAGCTCTTCATCGTAGCCCACGACCGACTGTACTTCATTGATAAGGGCGCAAAGGGTCTCATAAGGCTTGGTGACATCGCCGTTGACCAAATTTGAACGGCTGGCCGCAAGACCCGCCAACTTGGACAAAACATAAGCGTCGCACTCAGGCACCACCTTGGTACGAACGTATTCGCCCAAAATTTTACCTGCCAGATTGGCAACACCGGTCTCGCTCATATCCTCACGGTCGATCTGCAGGGAACGTGCGCGATCCATCTGCATGGTGTAAGAAGTGTTCGCCACCGTAATGGCGCCGCGGCTAAAACCGGTGTCACGGTCATAGTCGGCCAGTCCCTGAAAATCCACATCGGGAATTATCACGGTTTTGGCGCCCACAAATTTGGTGGTCAGCGCGTTATCGGCAAAAAAACCGGTGGCGCTTTTTTGTGCAAACATTTTGTCGAGTTCTTCAGAATAACGAGTCGCGTTTTCAATGGAATTGATGGACATAATCGTAATTTCCTTTCTTATTTACTTCTCTTGATTACTTCCAAAGACCTTTAATAAATTCCTCGGTCTCCGGGTTAGAACCGCCCGTGCGATCCTTCAGCGAACCAATGCTCGATTGATCGGCGGCCTTCTGCACAACTGCGGCACGGTCAACCGAACGCTGGTTATGAAGCCGGTAGCGCAAATATTCATCCAAAAGCAATCTGCCGGTCAAGCGTGCGTTTTCCACTACTTCCTCGGGCAGGTCGCGGAGCGACCTGATCTCGGGAAAACTGGCCTGCAACTCCTCAAAGCCGGGGTCGTTTTGCTCGCCGCCTTCCAGCTTAATCACGTATTCGGCAATTTCCTCATTACCGCCGCATTGTTCGGCCAGTTCCTTTTTACGATTGTCGCTTTGAGCCTGTCTTAAAGCCTGTAAAAACGCCGAAACACTTTTGCCGTCCTTCAAGGCCAACTGTTTCAAATGCTCGTAATCGTCGGCAATGGCCTCAAATTTCAAGCCTTTTTGTGCCAGGGCGCCCGCTTCGTCGAGCGTGAGTTTTCGAATTTCTTTGTTGAATTTAATGGGAATCAAGATTTCCTCGGTCTCGGATGGTTTTTCCGAGGTAGCCGCCGCATCGTTTTGCTGCGAATCGCCGGTAAGCGCTTCGCTTTCCAACCTTACGTTTTCCAACCTTCATTCTTCCTTTCCGTCCTATGACTGTTCGCTGCCGTCATAGGATAAAAAATTTTGGTATTCGCGTTTCAGCTTTTCAAGCGCCTCGTCCTGCGCCGCCGACTTTGGTGGGTCGATCCGGCGGGGAGCCGCGGCCGACTTGAAAAGCCCCAGTAAAAAGCCGACAAGGAATGCTGCCGCGAATAATAAGATCAGTATCAGCATCATACTTCCCAACCTCCTTGAAAATCGGAAACGGTGATAGCGGGCATGGGTCTTGTGATTTCTTCCGCCTCGGGCCTTGGCCGAAAATACTTGACGTCCTCAAACGCATAGCGCAGTGCGTCACACAAATGGTTATCGCTGTCCTTCGGCATGGGAAGGCCGCCGGCCGACGTTCGTTCCCCGTAGGCATAGGTTGACAACTCACGAATCATGTTCACGCAGTCCGGGTGAACGGTGATACGGTATTCGTTGATGGCCGCAATGCCGTTGAGAATGCTGTCCCGCCCCTTGACCGAAGGCGTAATCCGCGCAATGCCAAGCCGCCTTAGGTCATCGTTGGATTTCGGTTCGGCACAGTCTGCACGAATGCGCTCCTTTGCAAAGCCCAGCCGCTTGATCTCATCTGCAATATCACAATTCAGCATCCGTTTTTTACAGAACTCTTTGTAAATATACAGCTCTCGATCAAGCGGATTGGCCATAAACGCCACAAAGCCCGTTGGATCGTTGGTATAGCCGTAATCAAGCCCGAAAAAGCTTTTCCATTTGTAGGCGTCATCTTTGGAAATACACTTTTTCCCGACCGACCAATTTTCGTATACCAACCCTTCCGAAATACCCCAATTTCCAAGCCCGGCCACTTCATACTTGCGGCGGTTGGTGCGTTTCATTCGTTCAAAGACGGCCTTGTCGGTCTCGTCTAAAAACTCGTTGATCAGGTAATTGGTCGAAAAGGTCGCTACGTTTTCGCTTGGCGTGTCGAAAAACCGTTTTTTCAGCCAGTGTGTTTCACTCCACGGGTTGAAGGTCAGGGTGGTCTGCTTAAACAGCGGCGGCGGCACGATCCCTCTCGGAACCGAAAGATCCAGCTTGTCAAAGTCAGCCTCGCTTGGCAGTTCAAAGGCCTCCTCAATCCAAACAAAATTCAGGTGCCCGTGCGGTACCGTGGCCGACGCCAGTTTCAGCACATCGTCAAACCCGCGAAAGATGATTTTTTGCCCCGTTGGCAGGTACTCCATTTCCATGGGCGACACGGTGTTTTTCCATAGATGCGACACTTGTAAGGTTTCCTGCGCCCATTTTAATTGTGCAAAGGTGGAGTCCCGGTGGGTGTTCATGACCTGACGCACCACCAGCAAGTTACTGCCGCCGAACTTCATCAATCGGTAGATAAAATTCAGCGCGGTGGTGGAGGACTTTTTCGAGCCTTTACCGCCCTTTAACACCCGATATCGTTTTTCACAATGCCAAAATTCGTCGTATCCGCCGCCGATCGCTTTCGAAAGCTTAATTTCCGACGTCGTCAACAATGACCACCGCCCTGCCGTTTCCGTTTTTTTCTTCGCTTTTTTCACTCACGATGGAACGCAGCTCCTTTATAGCCGAAAGATCCCCCGAAGACGCCTTTTTGTAAAGCGCGATCATGACCGCCGTCTTTCTGGTCGGATTTTTTACTTCAAATCCCTCGTCTTTAAGCGACTGTGCCTCTGCGTCAGAAAGCCTTTCGTTTAAAAGCGACTTCATGGTTTTATAAAGCAGCTTATCGTTCTCTCGCATGTGTTTCCCTCCCGGTGCAAACAGAATACCGCAACCGCGACCCGACATACACCGACCGTTTGCGCAAAAAGAAAAATGCCTGCACCGGTGTATCCGATACAAGCATTTTTTAAATCGTTATTCTGGTTGATTATCCGTAGGATTCCTTCGCCTGAAAAACGGCGAAATGCAGCCGTTATTCAATATTCTGCGTGAAGATGGTGGCCTTGTCACCCGTCACTTCCATAAACCCGTCATAAATGAAAAGTGTTTTCCAACCGCCGTCTTCTTTGATTTTTAAATCTCCCTCTGCCAAAGTGGTAATCATGGGGATATGCCCTTTTAATACCCCGATCTGCCCGTTTTCGCATTGGCAGATGATCTGCTCCACCGGGCCGTTGTAGACCTGCCGCTCGGGAGTCACGATCTCTAATAAAAATAAATTACTCATCTTTTCCCCCTGTTGGTTCAAGCCCGGCAAAACAGACGTCAATAGAAGTCCGACCCGAAGGCTTGCCGCAACCCTTCATGTTTCCGCACAGCCTTAAAGCGTTTTGGCCTTCTGCTTGGCTTCTTCAATATTGCCGACCATAAAAAAGGCAAGCTCGGGCAGGTCGTCGACCTCACCGTCCAAGATCTGTCGAAATCCTTCAATGGTCTCCTCCGGCGGCACCAACTTGCCCTCTACGCCGGTAAAAGCCTTCGCCACATTCATGGGCTGTGAAAGGAAATTTTGAATCTTCCGGGCGCGGTAGACCGTCTTGCGATCCTCCTGCGATAGTTCTTCCATGCCTAAAATGGCGATAATATCCTTCAGTTCCTCATACCGCTGTAAGCACTCCTGCACACGGCGCGCCGTATTGTAGTGCAACTCGCCCACGATTTCGGGTTCCAGCACCCGGCTGGTTGATTCCAGCGGGTCGACTGCCGGGTAAATGCCCTGCTCCGCAATGGAACGGGACAGCACAGTGGTCGCGTCTAAATGGGTAAATATGGTTGCGGGCGCCGGGTCGGTCAAATCGTCCGCCGGTACATAGACCGCCTGCACCGAGGTGATCGATCCTTTCTCGGTTGAGGCAATCCGCTCCTCCAGCTCGCCCAATTCATTTGCCAACGTGGGCTGATAGCCAACGGCACTTGGCAATCGGCCAAGCAGTGCGCTTACCTCGTTGCCGGCCTGTACATAACGGTAAATGTTATCGATAAACAGCAGAACATCCTGCCGTTTTTCATCCCGTAAATACTCCGCCATGGTCAGCCCGGTCATCGCAACCCGCATACGGCTGCCTGAAGGCTCGTTCATTTGACCAAAGGCCAATACCGCCTTTTCCATGACTCCGCTTTCGGTCATATCGCGGATCAACTCGTTGCCTTCGCGGCTGCGTTCTCCCACGCCGGTAAAGACCGAATACCCGCCGTAACCCACAGCGATGTTATGGATCATTTCCATGATCAGCACGGTTTTTCCTACACCGGCACCGCCAAATAAACCGATTTTGCCGCCCTTGGCGTAAGGCACCAGCAAGTCGATGACCTTAATGCCGGTCGACAACAGTTCCGTAGCCGGTTTTTGTTCGTAAAGGCTCGGCGCCGGCCGGTGAATGGGTCGGGTCTCGGTTGCCGCAATGTCGCCCTTGCCGTCGATCGGGCGCCCTAAAACATCCACAGCACGGCCAATGACGGCGTTGCCAACCGGTACTTCAATGCCCTTGCCGTTGGTTACCACCTTTAAGTTGCAGGAAAGCCCTTCCGTGGCTTCCAGCGCAATCGCACGCACCGTATTTTCATTCAAATGCATGGCGACCTCTGCGTGCTTGTTCTGCCCCTCCACCACCAGCAAGGCGTTAATAGGGGGCAGCTTGCCACCGTCAAATCGCACATCGATCACCGGGCCGGAGATTTTTACGATCTTCCCCATATATTCCATTCTGCACCCTCCTTGCTATACTGCGCCGTTCATTTCGGCGGCAGCGGCGATCTCGGTGATTTCGTTGGTAATCATCAACTGCCGGATCGCGTTGATCTTGTCGTTTAATTGGTTTGCCATTTCATCGGCATTGCGGGTGGCGTTTTGCATGGCCGCCATGCGCGCCGTGTTTTCACAAGCAGTGGCTTGGATCATAATATCCGCCAGCATGCCGGTCAAATACTGCGGCGCCAAATGATTCAATACCGTTTGTGCGTCCGGTTCATAAATGAGCTCGATCCCGTTCTGTTCACATGCGTTTTGATCTTCAAAATCGCACTGCAAAAACGGCAATACCCGCTTGCAGACCGGTTTTTGTACCGCGGCGTTCACATATTCCGTGTAAACCATATACGCCTCATTGACCGCAATTGTCTGATATTTTTGAATGATCTTCTCGGTCAAAAAGCGAGCGGTAACAAAGGGCTTCTGCTGGTCAAACCCGTCCAAAGCGATATCCGGCACAAAGCCCTTGTTTGCCAGCATTTCGGCGCCTTTGTCGCCCACCGTCACCAGCTGGGGATCCTGTGCCTTTTGCATTTCGGTAATGGCCAAATTCACCACCGCCGCGTGATAGCCGCCGCACAATCCTTTGTCAGACGTGATGACCACATAAAGTGGATTTTGATGCTCGTATAACTTAAAAAACGGCACTTTATGAAGTCCTTCCGGAGTGCGGAATAAAATATCCGCCATGACTTCATGCAGCTTTTGCATGTAAGAAAGATTGTACTCCATATTCTGCAGCGACCGCTTGACC
>CAJOQU010000107.1 GCA_905236975.1 uncultured Clostridia bacterium | reverse complement strand
CTGGGGCAGGCACTGCTTGCCAAAAAAATGGGAAAGACCCGCTTGATTGCCGAAACAGGAGCCGGTCAGCACGGTGTGGCCACTGCGACTGCCGCGGCACTGCTGGGGCTTGAATGTGTAGTCTTTATGGGGCGGGAGGATACCGTCCGCCAAGCCTTGAACGTCTACCGCATGCGGCTTTTAGGGGCGAAAGTGGTACCGGTCGAAACCGGCACCGCCACCTTGAAGGACGCGGTTTCCGAAGCCATGCGGGAATGGACCTCCCGCATTGACGATACCCATTATTGCTTGGGGTCTGTCATGGGGCCGCACCCTTTTCCCACAATTGTCCGCGATTTTCAGGCAGTCATTTCCCGGGAAATCAAACAGCAGCTTTATGAGAAAGAGGGAAGACTGCCCGATGCGGTGTTGGCCTGTGTGGGCGGCGGTTCTAATGCCATCGGCAGTTTTTACCACTTTATTGATGATCCGTCGGTTCGTTTGATCGGCTGTGAGGCGGCCGGCCGCGGAATCGACACCTTTGAAACCGCGGCAACCGTCAACACCGGGAAGGTGGGCATTTTCCACGGCATGAAATCCTATTTTTGTCAGGATGAATACGGTCAGATTGCACCGGTCTATTCCATCTCGGCGGGGCTTGACTATCCCGGCGTGGGGCCGGAGCATGCCCACCTGCACGATATCGGCCGCGCCGAATATGTGCCGGTGACCGATGAGGAGGCCGTGAACGCGTTTGAGTATTTGGCTAAAACCGAGGGCATTATTCCGGCGATCGAGTCGGCACACGCCGTGGCACATGCCATGAAATTAGCGCCTACTATGCAGAAAGACAGCCTGATGGTCATTACCATTTCCGGTCGGGGCGATAAGGATTGCGCCGCCATTGCTCGCTATCGAGGGGAGGATATTCATGAGTAACATTCATACGGCTTTTGAAAACGGCAAGGCGTTTATTGCCTTCATTACCTGCGGCGACCCCGATTTGCAAACCACCGCCGAGGTGGTGCGTGCCGCGGCTCAAAACGGCGCCGACTTGATTGAGCTTGGCATTCCGTTTTCCGACCCGACTGCCGAGGGTCCGGTGATCCAAGGGGCAAATCTGCGGGCCTTAAAAGGCGGCGTTACGACCGATAAAATTTTTGATCTGGTGCGTGATCTTCGGCGGGATGTGACCATTCCCATGGTCTTTATGACCTATGCCAATGTGGTCTTTTCTTACGGAACGGAACGGTTTTTGTGCGCCTGCAGGGAGATTGGGATTGACGGGCTGATCCTGCCCGATTTGCCGTTCGAGGAAAAAGACGAGTTTTTACCCGCTTGCCGGCGGTTTGGGGTGGATTTGATTTCGTTGATCGCACCCACCTCACATAATCGCATCGCCATGATTGCAAAAGAGTCTGAGGGCTTTTTGTACATTGTATCAAGCCTTGGTGTGACCGGTACCCGCAGTGAAATCACGACCGATCTTGCCTCTATTGTGCGGATCGTGCGGGAAAATACCAAAACGCCCTGTGCAATCGGCTTTGGTATTTCCACCCCGGAACAGGCACATAAAATGGCCGCCCTGTCAGACGGCGCAATCGTTGGCTCCGCCATTATTAAGCTAATCGAGCAACACGGCAAGGCCGCCGCGACTTATGTAGGCGAATATGTCAAGTCCATGAAGGAGGCCTTGAAATGAAAAAAATTGCCAGTTTCACGGTAGATCACAATAAACTGCAAAAAGGGATGTATGTTTCCCGCGTTGACGGGGATGTCGTGACCTATGACATCCGCATGAAAACCCCCAACGGCGGCGATTACCTGCAAAACGGCGCCCTGCACACCTTTGAGCATCTGTTTGCCACCTTTGCGCGAAACAGCGCGGTGGGGCAGGATGTGGTTTATGTGGGGCCCATGGGCTGTCGAACCGGTTTTTACCTGTTATTACGGGATACGGTAACGAAAACCGAAGCTTTGCATCTGGTGCAGGATGCCTTTGCTTTTACGGTTGATTTCGCGGGTGAAATCCCCGGCAGTACCAAAGCAGAGTGCGGAAATTATTTAGAGCATGATCTGCCCGGCGCTAAAGCTGTGGCACGGGATATGTTGACCGTCCTTGCCGATTGGTCAGAGGAAAAAATGCAGTATAACGCATAAGAAACCGGGTTCCGTAACATCGGAGCCCGGTTTTCATGTTGTCAATGCTTTTGCGCTTGAAAAAGGTACTCAATTGATTCGGCGGATCACGCCGCAGGCGATCTTTTCGCCGGCATTGCCGCTGGGTTGTGTATGAAAATCATCTGTGCCGCTGTGGATGACCAACGTGCGGTTAATGATATCGTGCAACCGAAAACGGTCGGTAATGACCTGCAAATAGGCTTTGCCGCCATGGTAGGAAAGCAGGGGAGGCAGATCACCCGCGTGCATCGGGTGTAGATCGTCGCCCGGGTTATAATGACCACCGGTTTCGGCAAAGGCTTTCCCGCCGCAGGAATCGCCTTCATGGATGTGCAGGGCAAAGAATCCTGTATCACTGTGCGGCAGACCCTGCACCCGCACGGTGATCAGCACCCCTTCACGCTGTTGCGAAAAGGTTGCTTCACCGCGCAGCATCGGCGCTTGCTCACCGCCGCGAATGCGGGCTTTGGCATTTCTGACATATGGAAAACGTTCCATCCTGTATCACCTCAAGCCAGTATATGCGCGGGTAAAACAAATTGTGTGCGGTTTTGGGCAATGGCCGCTGAATTTTAATAATCGTGTGCGAAGACCTGCACCCAAGAAGTGCCCGATTTCGCTACCGCCAGCGCGGTCGCGTTTTCACTTAAAATGTTAGCGCGGTGACCGGAAGAATTCATCCATCCTTCCATAACCTTCTCGGCGCTTTGGTAACCATAGGCGATATTTTCAGCACACATGTATGAGCCGCTGATCCCCAGGTCGTTCCACACCGTAAAACAGGTGCGGCCGTCCGGGCGGGTATGTGAAAAGGATTTCGTGATTTCCTGTGCGCGAAGATCAGCCGCCTGCTGACCCTCGGTGCAGTAGCGCAGGGGCTTTAAGCCCGCTTTGGCGCGCTCGGCGTTGACTAACTCCAGTACTTTGGTATAAACATCGCTGCCAACGGCCGAAGAAGTCGTTTGTTCGGAGCTATCGGTTGTTTTACTGCCATTGCCTTGTACACCCGACTTGCTTGATTGCGATGAAGAGGAGCAGGTGTTTCCCTTGCAGGAGGAATTGCTGCTTACAGCGGCTTTACTGTTTGTATTGCCGCAGTTACTTTGGCCGCCGAAGTACGAATAAATCTTAGAAAGAATATCCGAACAGCTTGACTTGCCATTGGCGCCGGTAATGACATATGTGTTGCCATTGCAAGAGGGGCTGCTTTCAGAAGAGGGGCTATTGCAGGAGGAGCTGCAGGCGGGATCACACTTGCTTTCACAGGCGGCGTCACGGCAG
>CAJOQU010000106.1 GCA_905236975.1 uncultured Clostridia bacterium | reverse complement strand
TTATACATGCATGCTTATTTGACGGTATGGTTGTATATTGCCTTTTTCTTTTTGTACCTGGCGCAGATCAATGTGTATCTGGCGGTCTTCAATTTGATCCCCATTCCGCCGCTGGATGGTTCACGCCTGCTTTCCGCCCTGTTGCCGTACAAGCAGTACTATGCCCTTATGCGCTATGAACGCTACCTCTATTTCGGCCTGTTGGCATTGATTGTGTTCGGTGTGCTGGATGTACCGTTGGATTATTTATCAGGCGCCGTTATGAGCGGTCTGTCATTTGTGGCAAGGCTGCCCTTCGCCTTGTTTGGTGCGTGAAATGGAAAATACGCTTTCCTATAAAATTGAGGGCTTTGAAGGGCCGCTGGATTTGCTGTTACAGCTGATCGCCAAAAACAAACTGAATATTTATGACATTCCGCTGACAGAGTTGATCGATCAATATTTAGAGCAGATCGAGCTTTTTAAGCGGGATGAGGAAATGGAGCTTGCCAGCGAGTTTTTGGAAATGGCGGCTCGGCTTTTGTACATCAAAACGGTCAGTCTGTTGCCTCGGCATGAAGAGGTTGAACAGTTAAAACAGGAACTCACGGGCGAGTTACTGGAATATATGGTCTGTCAGCAAATGGCCAAAACGTTTTCAACCATGCAGGGCGGGTTTGACCGCTTTGTGCGCCCGCCTGAGGAAGTCGAGTTTGATAAAACCTACGAGCTTACGCACGACAAAAACGTCATGTATCTTTCCTACCTTGCGGCGGTCGGCAGGGGTCAGCGGCGATTGCCGCCTTCACAGGCGCCCTTTACTAAGATTGTGGCCAAAAAAATCGTCGCGGTCTCCACCAAGATTGTTTTTGTTATCCGTTCGCTTTGGGGCGGCGGAACCAGAAAAGTCCAATCGCTTTATCAAACCGCGCAAAGCCGTTCGGAGCTGGTCGCCACCTTTTTGGCGGTGTTGGAGCTTTGTAAGGCCAATCGCGTGAAAATCGAAGGCGATATCAGCGACCCCGAGATCACACTCATAAAGGAGCGTAAACATAAATGACCCATGCGGAATTGATCCCCGCTTTTGAGGCGGTGCTGTTTGCAGGCGGCGAACCGCAAAGCATCGAGCGCTTTGCGCAGGTGTTTGACATATCGCCCGAAACGGTGGTAGAGGTGATGGCGGCGTTGGAAAAAAAGCTGGCAAAGCCGGACAGCGGGATTGAACTGGTGCGGCTGGAAAACACTTATCAGCTTGCTACCAAAACCGTCTACGCCGATCATATTAAAAAAATGTTCGATCTGCGCCGCAGAACACCGCTTTCCTCCGCCGCGCTGGAGGTGCTGGCTGTGGTTGCGTATAACCAGCCGGTAACCAAATCGTTTATTGAACAGGTGCGCGGGGTGGACTGCTCGGGCGTGGTGACCACGTTGGTGGAAAAGGGGCTTTTGGAAGAACGCGGCCGGCTGGAGCTGCCCGGCAAGCCGTTGTTGTACGGCACCACCAAAAACTTTTTACGCTGCTTTGGTCTTGCCGATCTTTCGGAATTGCCGCCCCTGCCGAAGGACGAAAACGCGCAGGAATCGGTAGCCGAACAGATTCCTATTACCGATGAGGAAGTTACCGAAACGGAATAAAAGCGGTTTTTTGCCCGATACTATCAAAAAGGGGAGGAGCGCGTGAAGGGATTGTGGATTGCGGCCGGAATCTTGGCTGTTTTGGCGTTGCTTGCTTGTTTGCCCGTCGCGGTCGAGCTCCGCTTTCAAAAAGAGCTTTTTGTAACGGTCCGTTTGGCCGGGGTCAAAGTTTTTTCGATAGACCCCAAAAAGCAAAAAAAACCGCAAAAAGAGTCCAAGGAAAAGCCCCCTAAGCAAGAAAAAGACAAACCGGAAAAACCAAAATTTTTCAAAGAGCTGAAGGATCACTATGGCTTTTCAGGCGCGGTTTCCCGGCTTTTTGAACTGGCACGGGCAATCTTGCTGAAGTTCAAAAAACTGCTGCGGCATCTTACATTTGACAAATTGGAGTTGGCGCTTGCCGTTGCGGGGGATGACGCGGCCGAGACCGCTATCCGTTACGGTCAGGTCTGCGCGGCGGTATATCCGTTTCTGGAGTTGCTGAACACGGCTTCCAACGTCACATTAAAGAAAATTGATATCACCGCGGATTTCTCCGGTGATACGGGAACCTTGCAAGCGGCTTTTGCCGTGACCGTGAAAGCCAGGATTTTGTTTTTGACTTTTTTTGCGGCGGGCGCGCTTTTGGAATTTATAAAATTTAAAAAACAGGTGGAAGAAGACTATGAGCGAGAACAGCATTAAAGGCATTATGGACGTCACGATGGACAAGCTTCGTGCCATGGTCGACGCCAAAACCATCATCGGCGATCCTATTGTGGTGGGGGATGTGACCCTGATTCCGGTATCGAAGGTGTCTTTCGGCATGGCGACCGGCGGGAGTGATTTTCCCAGTAAAACGCAGTCGGGGCTTTTCGGCGGCGGAGGAGGAGCCGGCGTGACGATTGTGCCGGTGGCTTTTATTGCCGTGAAGGACGGCGATGTTCGTATGATGCCGGTGTATAACGATGTGACCGGTGTTGATCGCGCCATCGCTATGGCGCCCGAAGTACTGGATAAAGCCAAGGCTCTGTTCGGTAAGAAAAAATCTTGATCCGATCTTCCCGTTTTGGGGATTGGCCGAAGTGGTAAACCGCGTGCGGCTTGCGTCGCCGCCTTTTGCCGTTGATTGACGGCTTTTAAAACGATTTGTCCTAAAAAAAGGTATATCCGCCCTTTTCTTTTTATAGTATAAAGAGGGGAGGCGTGTACCATGAAAAAAATTCTTTGCCTGACAGCGGCGTTTTTGGTTTTGACAAGTCTGCGGGTGAGTGCACTTTCCACCTCGGCAAAAGCGGCGGCGGTGGTGAACGGCGACACGGGCGAGATCATTTATGCCCAAAACGCCGATCAGCGCCTTCCCATGGCCAGCACCACCAAAATCATGACGGCGCTGTTGCTGTGCGAGCAAAACGATCCCGAAAAAGAGATCGTCGTCACCGAGGAAATGGTGCGGGTCGAGGGCTCCTCTATGGGACTTTTGCCCGGCGACCGGGTGACTTTTCGCGACTTGCTTTACGGCATGCTGTTGGCATCCGGCAATGACGCGGCCAATACCACCGCCATTGCGGTGGGCGGCAGCATTGAAAACTTTGTGCAAATGATGAACGACCGTGCGGCCGAATTGGGGCTGGAAAACACCCGTTTTGTCACCCCGTCCGGCCTTGACGCCGAGGGGCATTACACCACGGCTGCCGATTTGGCGCGGCTTGCGGCGGCCGCTCGAATAAACTCAAACCACTCG
>CAJOQU010000105.1 GCA_905236975.1 uncultured Clostridia bacterium | reverse complement strand
GCCAACAGTTGGAATTTCGTTATTACCCAACGGTGACATTTCCGGCGATAACCGCAGGCTTTGCGGCGGCGGCCGCCGCCTTTGCGGGACTTTCATTTTTGCCGGTTGTGTTGGCGTTGATGGAGCGGATGAAATGGAATTACTACAAGTCGAAAATATAAGCTTTACCTACCCAAAAGCAGGGCAAAAGGCGCTTTGTGATCTTTCATTTACTCTGCAAAAGGGTGAGTTTACCCTGCTTGCGGGTGAGTCCGGCTGCGGCAAGACCACCTTGCTGCGCCTGTTAAAAAGTGAGATTGCTCCCTTTGGCGAAATAAGCGGTCGGATTTTATATGCCGGCAAACCGCGGGAGGAATCGCCGTTTTGGAAGATTGGCTATGTCGGCCAGGACCCCGACGAACAACTTGTGACCGATCAGGTGTGGCATGAGTTGGCCTACGCTCTTGAAAATCGGGGACTCCCACAAGAAGAAATTCGCCTGCGGGTAGGGGAGACAGCCAGTTATTTTGGCATTCAAAACTGGTATCATTGCCGGACGGACGAGCTATCCGGCGGGCAAAAGCAACTGCTGAATCTGGCGGCGGTCATGGCCATGCAGCCCGAACTGTTGTTGTTGGATGAACCCACCGCTCAGTTGGATCCCATTGCGGCGGCGGAGCTGATTGCTACCTTAAAAAAGCTCAATCAGGAACTTGGCGTCACCGTGCTGCTGACCGAGCATCGTTTGGAAGAGGTCTTTCCGCTGGCGGATACGGTCATGGTCATGCGGGAAGGGCGTCTGCTTGCGCACGATACACCGAGGGCAGTCTGTAAACAACTGTGCGGTGATCGCCTGTTTGCAGGTTTTCCGGCGGCGGCTCGCATTTGGGAGGGTTTAGACCGACCGGGCGAATGCCCCTTGACCGTGCGGGAGGGTCGGCGTTTTTTAGATGAATGTTTTCCCGCTTTTTCGGCGGCGCCTGAACCGGTCACCAAACCGGAAGGGGCGATATCGTTAGAGGCGCGGCATGTTTGGTTCCGCTATGAAAAAAACGCGGAGGACGTTATCCGCGATATGAGCTTCACCGTGTTAAAGGGCGAAATTTTCAGTATTTTAGGGGGCAACGGCACCGGCAAAACCACCACCCTGAATCTGCTTGCGGGGTTGGAAAAGCCAACGGCGGGCAAAGTCCTGATCAAAGGGCAAAAAATCAAAGAATATCGCGCCGGCTCCCTTTATCGGCAAAAGCTTGCCATGCTGCCCCAAAATCCCAAGCTTTTGTTTTTATGTAACACGGTGCGGGAGGATTTAGAGGAATACGGCGTGCTGTTGGGCTTGAACGAAACGGAACGGCGAGAACAGCTTGGCAAGGTTTCATCTTTTTTCGGAATAGAGGCGTTTCTTGACCGCCATCCTTATGATCTCAGCGGCGGTGAACAGCAAAAATGCGCGCTTGCCAAGCTGATGCTGGCACGCCCTGAAATTTTGTTGTTAGATGAGCCGACCAAAGGGCTGGATGCGTATTTCAAACAACAATTGGCCGCGCTTTTAAAGCGTTTGCAAAGCGAGGGCAGGACGATTTTGTTTGTCACCCATGATGTGGAGTTTGCGGCGCTGGTCTCAACGCGGTGCGGTTTGTTTTTTGACGGTTCGCTGTTGGCGGTCTCCGCTCCCGGGACGTTTTTTTCCGAAAACCGGTTTTATACCACGGCGGCCAGTCGGATTGCGCGGGAGCACGCGCCCGGCGCGGTGGTGTGTGAGGAGGTTGTGCGGTTGTGTCGAAACGCAAAAACGTAAAAACCGTTTTTTCCGCTTTGATTTTGGCGGTGGGCGTGCCGCTTGTCTTGCTTTTTGGCATTACCGTGTTTCATAACCGGCAATATGCTTTTATCAGTCTTGCGGTTGCGGTGCTTTCCTGCGTACCGGTATGGATCGGCTTTGAAAGACGCGAGCAAACCGCTTATCGCCTGATTTTATTGGCCGTTTTAACGGCGCTTTCGGTGGTGGGGCGCTTCTTGTTTGCCATGGTGCCTTGTTTTAAGCCGGTTACCGCTATGACGGTGATTACCGCGCTGTATTTCGGGCCGGAGGCCGGGTTTTTGACCGGCTCGCTGACGGCGGTGATCTCTAATTTTTATTTTGGGCAGGGGGCATGGACGCCCTTCCAAATGTTCGCATGGGGCATGATCGGCTTTGTGGCGGGACTTTTGGCCGCGCCGTTGAAAAAAAGCAGATGGTTGCTTTACGGTTTTGGCGTTTTGGCAGGCGTGGCGTATTCGGCGGTGATGGATATTTTCACGACCCTATGGCAGGACAATGCTTTTCACCTGCTGCGGTACGGCGCGGTGATGCTGTCATCTTTGCAAATGACCGTTTTGTACGCAGTCTCCAATGTGGTGTTTTTGGCGGTGCTTGCAAAGCCGATCGGTCAAAAGCTGGAGCGGGTGCAGACCAAATACGGGATTCGGTAAAATAAATAAACGTAAAAAAAGTTTATCAACAACTTAAGACTTACTGTCGGTAAGGACAAACGGTTTTGG
>CAJOQU010000104.1 GCA_905236975.1 uncultured Clostridia bacterium | reverse complement strand
GTTTTGTTGTTTGTCCGGTAGCAATCGGCGGCCTTTTGGTATAAAACAAGCCCCTCCTCCGCCCTGCCGAAAAAGGACAAGGTGGTCGCGGCGTTAATATAAATGGTAGCGCCCGACAAGGTTTGCGACAAGCCCAGCTTTTCAACCAAAGCCAAACTTTCTTCCATAGCGGCCAACGCCTTGTTTTTCTTTTGAGAACGCCGGTAATAACCCACCGCCTCATTCAAAACGGTCAACAACCCCCGATCGTCACCGGCGCGGCGCGCCTCGTTCTCCCAAAATTGGATACACTCGCGTGCCGAGCGCATATCGTTTCGGTTGAAACAGTCGTCTAATCGGTCAATAAAGCGTTGGATTTCAATACGCCCGGGATTATCCATTTTTCTCTCCTTAAAGTTGATTTAGTATAGGCTATAAATAATTCCTAATTTCTCATTCCTAATTCCTCATTTCCACAACCGCCCGGTCATACCCTTCGTCTGTTTGGGTATAACCGAAAATGCCGTGATCGGCCGCCTGATGCAGCGCCTTACTTACGGCAGGCGGACAGCAAAAATCCATATCGGCGATCCACATGGGGATCACGTCTGTCACGCCGTCAACCGGCTCGTATTTGATATCACCGGGAATGCGGCGATAATGGATGATATCGAAATTGCAGGACGGCAACGGCCTCTCCCCCTTTTTATAAGATCAGTCGATGCCGCTTACAGCATCGACCGGCAATATTTTCAACGTATATAAAACCTACCAGTTAAATATGTTATATATTATAAAATTAGCCGCCGATTTTGTCAAGAGCGATTTGTGCTTTCCGGGGCGATTCCACCGTCTTCCTCCAAAAAAGGCAAGTTTTTATTTTTGACAACCGCAACGGATATTTTTATCTCTTTGCGGCAAACTAAAGGTATTCCGATATTTTGGAGGGAACAATATGTTTGAACTGACACGCAGAAGCAATCTACCCATTACCAATTACAACCCTTTCCGTGAAATGGAAGATTGGGAACGCAACTTTTTTCATGATCCGTTTTCCGGCTTTTTCGGCGGGCGGGAGTTTTCGACCTTTCGAACCGATGTGACCGATGAAGGCGACCACTACCTGTTAGAGGCAGACCTGCCCGGCTTTGACAAGAAAAACATCAAGCTGGACGTCAACGGCGACGTGCTGACCGTTCGCGCCGAGCGCCACGCCAAGACCGAGCAAAAGGACAATAAAGACAAGGTCGTGCGGATTGAACGCTCCTACGGTTCTTACTGCCGCAGCTTTGACATTTCGGGCACTGATGTTGACGCCGTGAAAGCCCGCTATGAAAACGGCGTGCTTTCTGTTAAGCTTCCCAAAAAGGAGGAAGCCCGCCCCGAACCGAAATATTTAGGGATCGAATAATTCCATTCGAAATTCGATATGCGGAATAAACAACACCCAAGTCCCTGCTTCATGCTGAGACTTGGGTGTTACTTTTGAATATTGAAAATTCCATCGCATTCCGCATTGGTTATTACGCTGACGGAATCAACAGCATTTTGCCCTCGGGCAGACAGTCCTCCTCCAATTCATTGATCTTCATAATTTCGTTCACGCTGGCGTTATATTGTTTGGCGACGTCCCACACGCACTCGTCCGCGCCGGTGAAATAGATGGTCATGGCACAGGATCGCGTTTGGTCTTTCGGACAATTTTTATCCACCGTGAGGTCGGTCACCAGCGAAAGCTTGCGGCAAGCGTAAACCGCCGCGTTGATGCCGAGGTCTACCCGCAGTTCCACGGTATTGGTGCCGGTCAGGGTAAACCCGCTGGACATAATATCGATCTGCGGGGTGCAGGAAAGCTCTTCCGCTCCCTCCTGCAAGGCATATTGGTAATCAAAATCCAAATTCTTTTCCACATACACGGCGTGCGAATCCTGATCCAAAGCGAACAGACAAACCATCATACTGCCGTCGATGATGATGTTCCCCTTTTCAAACCGTGCGACTGCCGACTGCATATCGCACCACAGCTCCAGCACAGCGGTGATGGGTTCCTGCAATTCCAGATTCTTTTTACAATGATAAGTCTCGTTGATATTTTCAACGATTTTTTCAAAGCAAATCCGATCGGTCTTCATTTCGGCTTCAAACTTGCGGGAATAGGCGTCTAAAATCACCGCGACGTCGTTACCACAGTAGGCCTCGGACGTTAAAAGGAGCTTTGCGGTAAGGGCAAAGGTCTTGCCGCCATCGCCCGGTTTTGGCTTGATCTCCAAAAAGGCAAGGTCGCACCGCGTATCGCACTCGCAAGAGTCGCCGACCCCCTCCATATCCATGATCTGGCTAAAGGGCAAAACGGTTTTGACCGACTGCGGCACACCGGGCGTTTCCGACGCATACAGCACTGATACCACAAGCTCGCCTTTGACCACGATTTTATCATTGATGATCTTGCTTTCCCGCACCACCGGTCCGGCGTCTGACCGCAAGAGCCGCCCAATGGTCGGCTGACCCTGACCGATGGGGATATCCTCCTCCACCATGAGATATTTTTCGGAATACCCCATGGGCACGGTAGCCGGCGCCACACCGTGACGTTGTTCGATATGACAGTCATCCACATCCGAAATAATTTGTGTGCATTTGCGGCGAAAGACCCGAATGGCAACGGTCACCGCGCCGTGAATGTCCACCTTGCGGCCGGTTACCGCGCGGCAGTTGATGTAATCCACCTTCGAGCGACAGGAAACGTTCGCGCCGGTCGCATCTTCGGAAAATTGCAGCGTCTTGCTGAAGGGATACGGGTACTCATACGAGCAAAGCGCCCCGGCTTCATCGGCATACAGCAGGGTCAGGCAGACCGATCCTTCAACCGTAAGGGAGTTGCCGTTCATGCTTTTGGACGCGATTCTGGAGACCGCGCGGCATTTAAAAATTTTGGTGATATCCGGGCAAAAATCCGGCAGGGTAAAGTCCGCATCAATAGGGGCTTCCGCATTCTCGCAAAATACATTTTCGTTACTGTAAACATCGGTTTTTATAGTTTGTTCTTCCATCGTCTTTCCTCACTCCATGCGTTTTTAGTAAATCATATTCAAAAAGACGGGGAAATATTACAAAAAAAGGACGCACCGCAAAAGTGAGGTAGCCTCTTGTTATTTTATCGAATCTTTTCGTACTCCATCACGGTCGTTACGCCATCTTCAACTTTCGTGAGCTTAAGGTCGTCATAG
>CAJOQU010000103.1 GCA_905236975.1 uncultured Clostridia bacterium | reverse complement strand
GCACCGTCTAAATAACGGTAAAAAGGAAAAGGATATTGCGCGCTTTTTAAAGAACGGATTTTCTAAGCGGGCATGACAGGGCGGATCATGGCGGTTTCTTCCGTTTGATCGGCTATCGAACTTCTCGTGCCGGATTCGCATAAGTTTTGTCCCTTTCGAATATATTGTATTCGGGAGGGATTTTTTATGAAAAATGAAATGCGCAGATCGGAAATGGGCAACCGCTCATTTTTTATCGTGAAAGCGATTTTACTGGAATTTGTCGTCACCGCCGTTTTTGTGGTGCTGTTTGGCGTGGCGTTGCTGTTTGTTCCGTCCGGGTTGATATTTGCGGCGGTTTTTGCCACTTTATCTCTTTCGGCAGGGTGTTTGGCGGCTTCGTTTTTTGTTGCCAAAAAATCCGGCAGTAAGGGCTGGCTTTACGGCTTGATCGTGGGCGGCGTGAGCTTTGCGGTGATTACGTTGGCGGCGCTTATGATCCAACGCGGCAACGTGACGGGAACAACGCTTTTCCGTTTTATCATAATGATGTTGGCGTCCCTGATTGGCGGCGTGCTGGGTGTGAATCGGGCGAATACGCACAGGTATTTGTAATCGCCTTGCATAGATTTGGCTTTTTTTGGTAATAGTACTTGGCGAGGGGCAAAAAATTTCTGCCCGCCGCCGCTTTTCGCATGGATGAAAGGATAAATTTCTTGACAAGGTCTTAGTCGGGAAGTTAAAATAATTTTGAATACTTGTATTTTATATTGCTTTGGGTGTGAAGCGATATTTTGGCTGGTTGTCGAAAAATGACACAGCTTTATTGTTGCTGAAAAAGCCGAGCCTTAGGCGCGTTTCGGCTTTTATCGGCCTTATCATTTTTGTTTGTTTGGAGGATTTGTATTTAATGGATGAAAAAGAAGAAAAGAATCATGTGAATCGTTCACATAAAAATACACAAAACCGGTATAAAAAACCGGCCGGAAGCAAAGCGCCCGCAAAAAAAGAGGCGGCGAACTCCGCCGCAAGAAAGCCGAAAACCCCGCCTTCACAGCGTAAAACGGCAGGCGGTCAGCACAGGCACTATGAAAAAAAAGCAAGCAAGCCCCTTCGCATTATCCCCCTTGGGGGACTGGGCGAAATCGGCAAAAACATCACCCTGTACGAGTACGACGGCGATATGTTTTTGGTGGACTGCGGTATGTCTTTCCCCGATGAGGAAATGCCGGGAATTGATATTGTGATTCCCGATTTCACCTATGTGTTGGAAAATAAAGATAAAATCAAAGGTCTTGTGGTGACGCACGGTCACGAAGACCACATCGGGGCCATTCCGTACCTGCTTTGCAATTTTAACCTGCCCATTTACGCCACGCGGTTGACCATTGGGCTTATTGAAGGAAAATTACAGGAGCACCGGCTGTTGGCCGACGCCAATTTGAATGTGGTCAAGCCCGGCGATAAAATTAAGCTTGGCAAGTTTGAAATTGAACTGATCCACGTCAACCATTCCATTCCGGACGCGGTGGGCTTCGCCATTACCTGCGGTGCGGGCACGGTGGTGCAGACCGGCGACTTTAAGATCGATACCACTCCCATTGATGATTATGTTATTGATATGGGGCGCTTGGGCGAGCTTGGCAAAAAAGGCGTGCTGGCGTTGTTGTCCGACTCTACCAACGCCGAGCGCCCGGGCTTTACCGCGTCGGAACGCATTGTGGGCGAGTCCTTTTCCAATCTGTTTAAAAAGGCGGGGGATAACCGCATCATCGTGGCGACCTTTTCGTCAAATATCCACCGCATCCAGCAGATCATAGATGAGGCTGTGCGCTGCGGCCGCAAGGTTGCGGTCTCGGGCCGCAGTATGATCAATGTGGTCACGGTGGCGTCGCAGCTGGGATATTTAAAAATTCCCAACAATGTGTTGATTGAAATCGACATGATCAGAAATTACCTTCCCGGCGAACTGGTTATTGTAACCACCGGCAGTCAAGGTGAGCCTCTTTCGGCACTGCACCGTATTGCCTTTTCCGAGCATCGCCAGGTCGAGATCATCCCGGGGGATATGTTCATCATCTCCGCCACACCCATTCCCGGGAATGAAAAACTGGTCGGCCGCGTGGTCAATGAACTGATCAAGCGCGGTGCCAATGTAATTTATGAACGGATGTATGACGTGCATGTGTCCGGTCATGCTTGTCAGGAAGAACTGAAAATGATGATGTCTCTGACCAAGCCGAAATACTTTATCCCCCTGCACGGGGAGCAAAAGCATTTGATCAAGCACGCGGGTTTGGCGCGCCAAATGGGCATTCCCGATCAAAATATTTTGATTGCTGAAAACGGTGATGTGATCGAGCTGACAAAATCTTCTTTAAAGTCAAGCGAAACGGTTCAGGCGGGCAGAGTACTGGTAGACGGCCTCGGCGTGGGCGATGTCGGCAGTATCGTTCTGCGTGACCGCAAGCACTTGGCGGATGACGGCATCATCATCGTTGCGGTTTCAATTGATTCGGTCACCCGCGAGGTTTTGGCGGGACCGGATGTGGTCACCCGTGGGTTCATTTATGTAAAGGAATCCGAGGAACTTATAAAAGAACTTCGCGAACTGGTGCTAAGCATTTTGGAACGCTGCTATTACGATGACCTTCGCGATTGGATGACCATCAAAACACGCATTAAAGAACGGGTTTCCCGTTTTATTACCAATAAAACCAGAAGAAGTCCCATGATCCTACCCATTATCATGGAAATTTAGGAGGATGAACATGAAGGTCGTATTATTACAGGACGTCAAAGGGCACGGCAAAAAGGGCGAGTTGTGCCAGGTGTCGGACGGCTATGCCCGGAATTTCCTTTTTCCGAAAAAGCTGGCAGTCGAGGCGGATAATGCCGCTTTGAACGAACTGAAAAACCGTGAGCAAGCCAAGGCACACCATAAGCAGGAGGAAATCGACGCCGCAAAAAAGACCGCCGCGGCTTTGAACGGTAAAACCGTCTGTATTCATGCCAAGGCGGGAACGGGTGGCAGATTGTTCGGTTCGGTCACATCCAAAGAGATCGCCGCCGAAATCAAAAACGCCCTCGGTATTGAGGTGGATCGCAAAAAGATGACTGTGGCCGATATCAAAAATTTCGGCGATTACACGGCCGAAATCAAGCTGTATCAGGGCATTGTGGCCAAGCTGACCGTTACGGTCACGGAGTAACCGTATGAGTGCCGAAAATTTGGTATACGATCTTGACGGCGGGCGTCTGCCCTATTCGGTAGAGGCCGAGCAGGCGGTGCTGGGCTCGGTTATCATTGACCCTAAGGCTTTTAACGAGATTGCCTCGCAGGTAAAACCTGAATATTTTTATATTCCGCAGCACAAAGAGCTTTACACCACCATGGCGGAGATGTATGAGCTGAGCCAGACCATCGATTTTGTTTCGCTGTTGGAACGCTTAAAGCGTGACGGCGTATATGACGAGGCCGGCGGCAAGGCCTACCTGACCCAGTTGGTACAGATGGTTCCCTCGCCGGAGAACGTACTTACATACGTTGCCATTATTCGGGAGCGTTACTATGCACGCGCCCTGATGACCGCCGCGCAGGACATTATTAAAGATATCAACGAAAACGCCGTGGATTCCGGCACCTTGCTTGACGCGGCGGAGCAACGTATTTATGAAATTCGCCAAGGGCGGGAGATCAGCGGTCTTACCCATATTAAACAGGTCATTGAGACCGAGACCTACGATCGCCTGGCCAAAATTTCCGACCCCGAAACAAGGGAGGATTATATCGGTATTCCATCCGGTATCAGCGACCTTGACCGCATGATCACGGGGCTTAATAAATCCGATCTGATTATTTTGGGCGCACGTCCCGGCATGGGCAAAACCTCGTTTGCTTTGAACATTGCACGCAATGTTGCCGTAAACACCGGTCGAACGGTTTGCTTCTTTTCGCTGGAAATGACCCGTGACCAGCTGGCACAGCGTATGCTTTCCAGCGAGGCGGGCGTGAATAGTGAAAAGCTCCGCACCGGCGAGCTTGACAGCAACGAGTGGACAAGATTAGCACAAGCGGGCGAGAATCTTTCCAAAGCCGAAATTTATTTTGACGAGACTTCGGCCATCACCGTACCCGAAATGAAGGCAAAATTGCGCCGCATGAAAAAGGTGGATTTAGTGGTGGTGGACTATTTGGGGCTCATGCGTTCGGCACGCGCCACCGAAAACCGTGTGCAGGAGGTGTCGGAGATTACCCGCAGTCTTAAAATCATGGCCAAAGAACTGAAGGTGCCGGTAATCGCCTGCGCCCAGCTTTCCCGTGGAACCGAGGCCAAGGGTAAGTCGCACAAACCCATGCTTTCCGACCTGCGCGAATCCGGCTCCATTGAGCAGGACGCCGATATCGTGCTGTTCTTATACCGCGAATCGTATTACGATTCTGAAAAGTCAGACGAGGAAGACCACAGCGATCAATCGCAGTCGCAGTGCATTGTGGCCAAAAACCGCCACGGCGAGACCGGCACCATCGACCTGCATTGGGACGGTCAATTTACAAGGTTTACCTCGGTGGATGTATTTCGATGATGGAAAAGACGGTTTTATCGACCATTCGGCGTTACCATTTGCTTGACGGCGTCTCCACGCTTTGCGTCGCGCTGTCGGGCGGGGCGGACTCCATGACGCTTTTGCATGTGCTGTGGGACCTGCGTGAGACCTTTGGGTTTACCCTTTCGGCCGCGCACTTAAACCACATGATCCGCGGCGCGGAGGCCGACCGGGACGAAGCTTTTGTGAAAGCGGCCTGCGAAAAACTGGGCGTGCCGATCATAACCGAACGGCAGGATGTGCCGGCCTATGCACGGATCAATAAAATCAGCGAAGAACTTGCCGCAAGGGAGGTACGCTATCGCTTTTTTGAGTCCCTGCCGTGTGACGCAGTCGCCACCGCGCACACCGCTGACGATCATTTGGAGACGGTGTTGTTGAACCTGACCCGCGGCGCTACGCTGAAAGGTCTGTGCGGCATTCCCCCAAAGCGGGAGCGGTTTATCCGCCCGATGATCGACTGCACACGCGAACAGGTGGAGCATTACTGTGATGAAAAGAAAATTGACTTCGTGACCGACAGTACCAATTTGTCAGACGCCTATACCCGCAACCGCATTCGCCATTATGCGGTGCCGGTGCTGAAAGCAATCAATCCCGCGGCCGCTTTGGCCGCCCGGCGGATGTCGGCGAATCTTGCAAAGGATGAGCAGTATCTTTCCGATCTTGCCGGTCAGGCGCTTAGCGACCGCCTTCAAGAGGATACCTTGCTGCTTGACGGCATTGAGGAACTGCCCGAGCCGGTGTTAAGGCGAGTGGTCAAGCTCTTTTTTGAACGGCAACTGCCCGATATTCCGCTTGATAATCAACACATGGAACAGCTTTGCGGTTTAACTGCCAAAAGCGGCAGGGTCAGCCTGCCCGGAAACCATTCGGCCGTGTCGGCCGGCCGCCGGCTGTATGTGGAAAAAAAGTCCGGCGATGGGGCATATACCGTTACGCTTCAACCGGTTATTCATGATTTTTTTACAAATAATCAAAATGTTCATAATTTGTTATTAAAAAATTCGCTTGACTGTGATAAAATAATAGGAAAATCGGTAGTGAGAACAAGACTGCCCGGCGACGCCATGCGTCTTGCGGGCACAAACGGCACTAAAACGCTGAAAAAGCTGTTCAACGAATATCATATTCCCGTGAGTCTTCGGGCGGTTCTTCCTGTGATTGCAGATGAAAAAGGCGTGATTTGGGTCAGCGAAATCGGCGCGGCGGCGCGCTGTGCTGTCACCAAAAACACACAACACGCTGTGATAATTCAGGTCTCGCGTGTGAATGATAGAAATAAAGGGGATTAAAAAAGATGACAATGCATCCGGATGTGGAAAGAATTTTGGTATCCGAGGAGGAAGCCCGCGAAATCTGCCGGCGCCTTGGCGCTCAAATTTCCAAAGACTATGCGGGGAAAAAGCTGTTGTTGGTCAGCGTGCTGAAAGGCGCCATTGTGTTTATGGCTGACCTGCTGCGCTATATCACCTGCGACTGCCAGATCGATTTTATGGCGGTCTCTTCTTACAGCGGCGTCAAAACGACCGGTGTGGTGAAGTTCAAAAAGGATTTGGACATCAATCCCGACGGCTGTGATATCTTGCTGGTAGAGGATATTTTGGATTCCGGCATTACCCTGGAATATTTAAAAAATATTTTGATTGACCGCAATGCCGCCAGCATCCGTGTTTGCACGTTTTTGGATAAACCGACTAACCGCCGTGCGAATATCCAGGCGGAATATGTGGGCAAGGTCATTCCGGATGAATTTGTGGTCGGCTACGGCCTGGACTACAATGAAAAATACAGAAATTTACCTTATGTCGGCATTTTATCCCCGAAGGTTTATGCCGATAAGTAAGGAAAGGAGCATTCTCCCTTGAACAAGAATTTAAAAAACGTCCTGTTATATATTGCTATTCCCATTGTGTTTATCTTGGCGGTCTTTTCGGTCTCGCGGCTTTCCAGAACCACGGTCGAAACCAAGTATTACGAGATCATCGGGATGTTCAAAAACAACGAGGTTTCGGAATTTCAACTGAATCTTTACAGCGGCGAGCTGACCTACGTTAAGCGGGATGACGGGAAAACCTACCATTACACCGTGGCTGATCCGTCCATCTTTTACTATGACGTGAACGATACGTTGATGGAAATCAACCAACAAAACGCCGGGACGGATAAGATCATCAAATACGATTATAAGAGCGGCGGTCAGGCGGCATGGCTCATGAATATCCTTCCCACGGTTTTGATGCTTGCCGTGATGGTGATTTTCTGGATCTTTATTATGCGCCGCATGAATGCTTCCATGGGAACCGATAAAACCATGGGCTTTGGCAAATCCAAGGCCAAAAAAGCCGACGGACGCAAAAAAACCACCTTCGCCGATGTGGCGGGGGCGGATGAGGAAAAAGAAGAAATGTCCGAAATCGTGGATTTTTTGAAGGATCCCAAAAAGTTCAACGATCT
>CAJOQU010000102.1 GCA_905236975.1 uncultured Clostridia bacterium | reverse complement strand
CCCCCGCGGCCACGGCAGCGGCATAGCCGTCACACCCTGAATAACCGCATGCACCGCAGTTGGCGCCGGGCAAAGCCGCCCGCACCTGTTCCTGCTTTTGATCCACCGGAACCGACATAAATTCCGAAGCCAGCGAAAGCCCGACCCCGGCTACAAGCGCGATCACGCCTAAAATGATAACAGGCAGTAAAATTTCCATATTCTCACGCTCCTATTCCGGCAAAGCCTAAGAAGGAAAGCGAAACCAACGCCGCCGCGACCAGCGTGATGGGCAATCCCTTCAAAAACGCGGGTATATCAGCCGTTTCCATTTTTTCACGAATACCGGAGAACAGAACCATGGCAAGCAAAAAGCCAAGTCCCGCGCCCAGCGCGTTAAAAAGCGACTCCACAAAACTCAGTTCATTGGTGATATTGAGCATGGTAATGCCCAGTACCGCGCAGTTGGTGGTAATCAGCGGCAGGTAAATTCCCAACGCCTCATAAACCGGCTTAATATAGCGCTTTAACACGATCTCGATCAGCTGCACAATGGCGGCAATAACCAAAATAAACACAATGGTTTCAAGATAGGTATAATTTGGATACAACAAGTAAGTATATATCGGCCAGGTCACCGCGGTGGCGACTACCATGACCAAAATAACCGCAATACTCATGGAAACGGCGGTATCGGTTTTTTTGGAGACGCCCAAAAACGGGCAGATGCCAAGAAATTTGGACAGCACCATGTTGTTGGTCAAAATGGCCGCCAACAAAATGGAAGCAATAGCAGTCACACTATTCATGCTCGGCCGCCTCCTCTGCACAAGATTCTTTACCGCAGGCATCCTTTGCGGGGCAGTTTTCACAGCCCATGCTTTCTACGGCTTTTTTGCCGTTTTTGCGGGCGATAGCGTTCGAGGCCGCCACCAGCATGCCGAACACAAAGAAACCGCCGGGCGGAAGCAAAAAGACGATCATGGGGCTGATAAAGTTCGATGTAATGGGCAGTGAAAACAGCGTTCCCGCGCCAAACAGTTCACGCAGAGCGCCCATAATGGTCAGGACCGCCGTAAAACCGATGCCCATGCCAAGACCGTCCAACACGCTGAGAACAGGCGTGTTTTTTGAGGCAAACATTTCGGCCCGCGCCAAAATAATGCAGTTCACCACGATCAGCGGCAGGTATATGCCAAGCGCCTTGTCGATGGAAGGCAAAAAGGCCTTGACCAACATCTGCACCACGGTCACAAAACCCGCGATAATGGTAATATAGGCGGGAATGCGCACCCGATCGGGAATGACCTTGCGTAACAGCGAGATCACCAGGTTAGAGCAAACCAGCACCAACGTAGCCGAAAGTCCCATACCAATGCCGTTGATGGCCGCCGTGGTGACCGCCAGTGTCGGGCAGGTTCCCAGCACCAGCCGAAGGGTAGGGTTTTCCTTTACAAGACCGTTGGTAAAGACCGATAAAAATTTGTTATTCGACATCGGCATTCGCCTCCTTGATGGTTTCAAATTGATCCAGCGCCTCATTCACCGCACGGGTCACCGCGGTGGAGGTAATGGTCGCGCCGGTCACGGCGTCGATTTCGTTCTTGTCCGCCTTTGCGCCGTTTTTCAACAAAGAAATATCTTTTGTTTTACCGGCAAACTGGCTGTAAAAGCTTTCCTTTGCGGCGTTCTGGCCAAGACCGGGCGTTTCGTTGGAAACATCTAAAATTGCCACCGCTTTCACGCTCCCCTGCGGCTCAACGGCCGTCATGACCGAAACGTCGCCGCCGTAGCCTTTGGTGGAAAGGATGAAAAGATAGGCGACCGCCTCATCGCCGTTTTTGGCGATATAGTATGTAAAAGACGACTTACTGTCGGACGCATCGGTTGTGTAGGCGGCAGGCTCATACGTTTCCGCCTTGACAAGGCGGCTCATGGCCTCACGCTGATTTTGTTCTTCCAGCTCGGCAATGCGCCCGGCCGTAACGTTGTTGGCCAACGCCAATGCCAGGGAAATGATAACACAAATGGTCAGCAAAACCGCCGCCGGCAGGACGATCCCCTTGATATTCTGCTTAGAAAAATTAGCCATTGTCCGTTTCCTCCTTAGCCGGTTTCACAGCACCGAAAGGTTTGCGCAAAGTAAAACGGTTGATATGCGGAACCAAAATATTCATCAGCAGGATCGAGTAAGAAACGCCTTCCGGCAAAGAACCGAACTGCCGGATCACAAAGGTGATCACGCCGCACCCCACCGCAAAGACCGCCTTACCAAGCGGTGTGATGGGGGTGGTGGTGTAGTCGGTTGCCATAAAGATAGCGCCCAGCATCAAACCGCCGCTTAAAATCGCATAAAGCGCATTCTGCCCCGCGCAAAACGACAAAAGCGCCACCGTGCCGATAAAGCAAACCGGAATCACCGGTGTGATGACCCGGCGAACAATCAGGTACAATCCGCCGATCAACAGCAAAAAGGCAGAAGTCTCGCCAATGGTGCCGCTGTGCATCCCGAAAAACAGCGTTTTCAGGGTGTAAAGCCCGTTCTCGGCGGCAAGGGGCGTAGCCGAGGTAACCGTGTCAGACAATGGCTCGGCAAAATCGGTCATGGCGCTCGGAAAGGAAACCAACAAAATAATACGCGCCGCAATGGCCGGGTTGGCAAAGTTACAGCCAATGCCGCCAAACATTTGTTTGACCACAATAATGGCCGCAATGCTGCCGATTGCCGCCATCCAAAGCGGCATGGTCGAAGGCAGGTTCATGCCAAGCAGCAGCCCTGTGACAACTGCTGAAAGATCCCCAAGGGAATTCGGCTTGTGCAGCGCTTTGTTCCAAACAAATTCGCTTAAAAGCGCAAAAGCCACGCAGGTCAGCAATACCGCCAAAGCATGCAGACCAAACAAAACACATCCGTACACACAGGCAGGTGCCAGCGCAATCAATACATCCGCCATAATGCCCCTGGTGGTATCGGCATGACGGATATGCGGAGAAGAAGATACGTTCAACAACGGTCTCATTTTGCCGCCTCCTTTTTCAAGCGGGCTTTGGCCAGCCGCATGACCTGCGCCAACGGGCGCTTGGCAGGACATACGAACGAGCAGCTGCCGCATTCCATACAACAAAATACATTCATTTTATTCAGCTCATCGGTAAGGCCGTGATTGACCGCCGCCTCAACCGTGGCCGGGTAAAGATTCATGGGGCAGGCCGACGCACACCGATCACAATGAATACAGGGCGTCGTGGCCACAGAGGGCGCCTCTTTCATGACGGTGATCGCGTTGTTGCGTTTTTCCAACACCGCGTTTTGATCGTAAATATCAACACCCATCATGGGGCCGCCCATGATGATTTCGGCCGCGTCCTCGCTTACGCCGCCCGCAAACTCCAGGATCTCACTGATCGGGGTGCCGATGGGCGCGATCACGTTTTTGGGTTCTTTCACGGCCGTACCGTCTATCGTAACACGTTTGGATACCAGCGGCATGCCGGTGGAAATAAAGCGATAAAGCGCCGCCACGCTGGTAATATTCATCACAATACAACCTACGTCGCTGGGCAATTTGCCGGGCGGAACGCGTCTGCCGGTTGCCGAATAGATCAGCACCTTTTCCGCTCCCTGCGGGTAACTGGTGGGCAGCTTCATCAACTTCACGGTATCGTCGTTGTCACGCTTGTCGGTTGCAATGGTGTAAAGCTTTTCGATAGCCTGAGGCTTGTTGGATTCAATACAGATGATGACCCGTTCCACCCCCAGCGCTTCTTTTAATAAGTAGACGCCTTCTATGACCGCATCGTAATTTTCCATACATTCGCGGTAATCGCTGGTAATGTACGGCTCGCACTCCGCCCCGTTGATGATCAGGGTGTCGATCGGCGTTTCATCCTTCACCGTCAGCTTGACTCGGGTGGGAAATCCCGCGCCGCCAAGACCTACCAGACCGCACAGATCAGCCGCGGCGGCAATATCTTCTTTGGTTTTTACCGGAAAGGGTTTCAGCGCCGGGTCGGGCGTCATTTTGCCGTCTGACTCGATCACAACGCTTTTGACCGGTGTTTCCGTAATTGCTTTGACCGTACCCGACACGCTGGCATGCACCGGCGCACTGACAAAACCGCCTGCTTTCCCGATCAGGGTCCCCACATAAACCCGGTCCCCCGCCTTGACCACCGGCTCGGCCGGTGCGCCAATGTGCTGTGCCATGGGAATACGCACCTGAGCCGGGGGCGGCATGACCACCGATTCCTGCTCGGCCGTACCCTTGCGGTGCGGCAGGGTCGTGCCGCCGTGAATGCGTGCCGCCGGCCGCAGGATGCGTTCTTTTTTCTTCATCAAAATGATTCATTCCTTTCTCGGGCATAATGCGCTTTGCTTTACCCGACAAACATCCTTGGCTTACACTTGATAGGGACAAAACGCCCGACAATCGGCCGTTTTGTCGTTCTTTCACGCCTTCGCTCATTGAAATACGGCAGTATTCCTGCTTCGCTCATGCGCAAAATTTACGAAAAACAGCTCGATTTCGGGTGCGAAGCAGTTTTGTAGGAGCAAAATTTTTG
>CAJOQU010000101.1 GCA_905236975.1 uncultured Clostridia bacterium | reverse complement strand
CTCAAACTGCCACCAACCTTCTGCACGCAGTATTCGCATTATGCGTGTTTATATTATAATAGATCGCTTTCAAAAAAGCAAGAGGTTTGCCACGCTTTTTCAAAATATTGCGTGTAAATTTTTTAAAGCATATTGCAATTTTTAGAAAGGGGCTGTAGCAAAACAGCCCATAAAAAAGAGTTCAGAAGGCTGAAAAAACAGTCAACTGAACTCTCTTTTTTTGGTGTATGAAAAACAGCCACCATTTATCAAAGTCATTCATAACCCAAAAGCTGTTTGCTTTGGTTCACGATCCACTCTGCCCATTCTCGATAATATTTCGCGTAAATATGAGTGTTGTCCCGCGTTTTTTCAGCATCAAGATTTCCGGTCGCGTCATCAAAAACCGTGTTGATATCCAGGTAAAAAATCGTTTGATTATTCGCCAGCTCGGAAATTGCCGTGTTGAATTTGTTCAGTGCTTCGTTGTTGACAACCTTATCGCTGTCGCTTCGTTTTTTCGTGACATGCAGGTTGGCTTCAATAAAAATAATCGCGTCAGGTTGTTTTTGCTGAATGGTTTTGGTAAGATCGGTGAACCGTTTCACAATGGTATCAAGTTTATAACCGATCTCGTTGATGCCGAGCATGATATAAATTTTACCGTATTGCTTTTTTTCAAGCAGTTCGTTCAATGTGACCGACCCAACGGAGGAAACGGATATTTTTTTATCGTCAATGTTATAAGAACTCATACCCACATCACAAAAAAAGTCAACGCCATCCATTTGGGCATATTCGCTGATTCCCACGGTTCTGGAGTCGCCTATCATCAAGGCGTCGCTCATGGTGAATTCACCCTTCGGCACAGAGGGTTCTTCGGCGGAAGACTGCGGGGATTCTGCTTCGGAGTTCTCCTGTTGTTGTGACGAAACCCGGTCGTTCTGTTGTGAAGAAACCGTCTCATCGCTAAGAGAGTTGATTTTATCGCCGTCTTTCGGCTTCGAATGATTGGCAATAATCACAATCACCGCGCCGATGATCAAGATAACAAAAATTGCCAATGTGATGAAATTTGATTTTTTCATTTTATAGCCTCGTAAGTTTTAAAATCTGAAATACAAGAAAGGATCGTCAAGCCCGCGGTACATACAGTAAACACTGCCGATAAAAATTGCAAAAAGAAGGATTCCCGTCACAATTTTGCTTTTTTTCGCTATACGCTTTAAAAGCAGAAACGGCAATTTCGTTGAAAATAAGATCGCCGCAATAAAGAAATACCAATACTGACCGAGGTACTTTACATAATCGTACCGGAAGATCGACCATGGCCCCTCGCCGAAAAACGGAAACAACCTTGTGAAAAACAATCCGAGTTGAGACAAGTCGTCTATTGCAAAGATTGCCCAGGTAAGCGGAATCAGAACCAACATATAGACATGTGCCAGAACCGGAGCTTTTTTTAATTTTTTGCCAAGAAAATATTTTTCCAATACGATTATGAGAAAAAGAACCAGGCCCCACAAAAGAAACGTATAGCTTGCGCCGTGCCAGAGGCCGGTAAACACCCAAACAAGAAACAAGTTTCGAATGGGGTGGGTTTGATTTCCGCCTAACGGAATGTAAACATACTCCCTGAACCAGGAACCCAGCGTGATGTGCCAGCGCCGCCAAAATTCTGTCATGGAACGGCTTAAATAGGGAAAATCAAAGTTTTTCGGCAAATGAAAGCCCAGCATTTCGCCAAGGCCGACCGCCATGATGGAGTAACCGAAAAAGTCAAAATAAAGCTGAAAGGAATAGGCAAAAATCGCCATCCAGGCAAGGGGGGTGGAAATGCTTTCGTAGCCGATGTTGCCTACCTCTGTAAAAAGGCGCCCGATCGGATTGGCCAAAAGCACCTTGAGCCCAAGGCCAAGAATGAAAATACCAAACCCCTTTACAGCCGCCTTCCATTCGATTTTTCGGTTGTGCAGTTCCTTTTCAACCTTTGAATATGTCACAATGGGGCCCGCGATCAACTGCTCGAACATGGCAATATAAACCGCGAATTTCAGTAAACTTTTTTCCGCATGGATTTTTTTGCGGTAAATGTCCGCAAGGTAGGATATTCCCTGAAAGGTGTAAAAGGAAATCCCGATCGGCATGACCAGATCAAGGGCGACATCGGCGGAAAAAAATTTGCCTGCTTCGCCCGTCACAAAAGGCGTATATTTGAAAAAGATGAAACTGAGAAGATGAAAACCGACCGCGGCAGTTAAAACGATTTTACTTTTGGTGTGGGATCGTTCCATCAATAAACCTGCCGTATAATCGATCAAAATGCTGACAATCAATAAAATGCAGTGCTCCGGATGGTGAACCGCCCCTACCGAATAAAACACAAAGCTGCCCAACAAAAGTACATAATCCTGATATTTTTTTGGAATACAATAATAAAGTGTAAAAAATACGGGCAAAAAAATGCCAATGAATTGAAGCGAACTGAATACCATTACGACACCGCAAATTGTTTTATTCTTTGACCTTTTCGTCATCAGGCCGAACAATTTTATTTTAAATCACCCGATTGCCGTTGTCAATGAACAAAAAATTACAAAAAGATAAAAAAAGAGTGACAAAAACAGGTATATCACTTAGATATCGAGACAAAAGGGATTTTCACCTTGTAATGCCAAGGAAGCAAGGGAGCTTTTTTATGGTTGAAAATGAGGCTCATAAAAGGGATAAAACAGGAAAAAGTAAAATGAACGGTCTTCACCGGAAACACAACATAAAATACGGAGATTGCGTCACGGGTACGTCAGCCGCAAAACCGTCCGGGGTCATCCCCTTCGCCGCCGGGGATATACGCCCGTTTGTGCTGACGTGCGGCGGCAGAATGGAGATAAATATGATTAACTTGCGTAAAGTCGCGGTCATCGGCTGTGGATTTGTGGGATCAGCCTCTGCCTTTGCTTTGATGCAAAGCGGTCTGTTTTCCGAAATGGTATTGCTGGACGCCGATTCCAACAAAGCCGAAGGGGAAGCGTTGGATATCAGCCATGGCCTTCCGTTTGCCCGCCCGATGTCAATCAAAGCCGGAACGTATGATGATATGGCGGATTCCTCTATCGTGATCGTCACGGCGGGCGCCGGTCAAAAACCGGGGGAAACACGGTTGGATCTTGTAAAAAAGAACGTTCACATTTTTCAAAGCATTATTCCCGAGATCGCCTCACGCGGGTTCGAGGGCATTTTGCTGATTGTGGCCAACCCGGTCGATATTTTGACCACCGTTGCCGCCCGCATGAGCGGCCTGCCTGAAAACCGCGTTTTCGGTTCGGGCACCGTGTTGGATACCGCCCGCCTGAAATACCTGCTGGGCGAACGCCTGTCGGTGGATAACCGCAGTGTTCACGCCTTCATCATTGGGGAACACGGCGACAGCGAGATCGCCGCTTGGTCAAGCGCCAATGTGTCGGGCATTCCGCTTAACCGTTTTTGCGAAATGCGCGGCTTTTTCGACCATCAGCAGGCACTTGAGCAGATCGCCGAATCGGTCAAGACCAGCGCCTATGAAATTATTGAAAAAAAGAAAGCCACCTATTATGGCATCGCCATGTCGGTACGCCGCATCTGCGAGGCCATTATGCGGGATGAAAAATCCATTTTGCCCGTTTCCTCTATACAGCATTCACAGAATATTGACGGCATCGCGCTGAGCATGCCGGTGATTGTCGGCAAAGACGGCGTGGAAAAACCGGTGCCTATCAGCCTGAGTTGGGAGGAAGAAAGCAAATTGATCGAAAGCGCCAAAATGCTCAAAAAGGTGGTAGACTCCTGCAACGAAGCCTAAAGCGCATCATGGAACGGTTTTTGTTATCGGACTAAACGATTGCGGATTCGGTCTTGATGGGATCAAGGAAAGCAAAACATAAAAAGCCTCAAAGCAGAACTTGACAAAAAATGCTCTGGAGCATATAATATGAGTAATCAATTTGTTTTACTATTGTGGCCTTGATGGTTTGTCT
>CAJOQU010000100.1 GCA_905236975.1 uncultured Clostridia bacterium | reverse complement strand
CAGGTAATCCTCGGCCCATTTTTCTATACCGCTTTTGCCAACTTTATCATTATAAGAATAGCCTTTTTTGCGGTATTCCTCCCAGTCTTCGGCGTAAATAGGCCCCACGGTGCCGATCAGATTGACGGCAAGCGAGGTATCCACATATTCGCGGAAGGGCACCACCTCGACCGAAACGCCCGAAAGCCGAAAGCCGGATTCTGAAATTTTACGCATCAGCTCGGTTGAAATATCTTCGGCGAAGGTGTAAGGGTAGGAAATTGAAAAATCGGCGATTTCCATACTGTAGCGCACGCCCATGATCTTGCGGCGGTCATCGTCTTTATATTCCTCAAGGCCGTATCGCTTGGTAAGCGCCTGAAAACAATGATCGGCCGTGGCGTAGTGGGCAAGCCCCAGGGTGGCAATCAATTTATCGGTCGATTCCTCTTTTTTATATGCGTACGGCGCAGACAGCTCCAGGGGAAGGTCATCCTTCCATTCGGCTTTATTTTGTGAAAAGAGATCGACCAGCACCAAAATAACATCGTTCAGATCGTCCCCCACATAAGCCTTGTTAAAAAGCACATTGTAGCCATCGCGGTTGACGGCGATCTGCCGACCGTAGCAATCTAAAATTTCACCGCGCGGCGCTTTTAACACCGCGGTACGGGTTGAAACCGTGCCGTCTTGTTTTTCGCTGTACTCCGAGCCGTGCGTCACCTGAAGGGAATAGACCCGGCCGGTATAGAGCAGAATGGCCGCAACCAAAATGCAGGAAAGAACCGTGAGTTGTACTTGACTTTTTTTGTGAAACGGCATGCTTCAACCTCCTTTTGGGTGATAACAGCGCCGGTAGAGAAAATAAAACGGAAGGATAAATAGCTCGGTATAAAGGATGGAAGGAAAGGCAAAATATAATAAATAGCTTAAATTGTCCCGCATACCGGCGGTAAAGGCGTAAAAAAGCAACCATCGCAGAAAAAAGTATGAAAAGCTGAGAAACAGGGTCAGCACCGCCGCGGCGCGTATGTTTTTGTTGAATAAATTGTTGGAAAGCACCGAAACCAAAGAGGCCGCCAACAGCAAAAAGACGGCGTGAAAACAAAGGGTGTCGGCGGCGCCGTCCATACAGATGCCGACAAGCAACCCGGACACCGCCGCCGCAGGCAGGGTTTCAAACATAGCAAAGGCGGTCAGCAGGGGCAACAGCGACAAAGGCGAAACCCCGCGGATGCGCAGGGACAAAAGATCGGTATAATGCAGGATAAACAGCAAAAAAAACAGCAAAAAGCTGAAAGCGCGTATCCATCTGAGACGCTTTTTTTCCGGCATTTTTATCCCTCCTGAGTTGATTGATATGGCATGATCGCCTGAGAAACAAGCAAAAGCATTTTCCGTTAGCGAGAATCAAGCCTGTTACGCACTCGGCTTTGGCGGGTTTAGGGCTGCAGACCGCCCTGCCCTTCAAAATCGGTGATGACCATGACGTTCTTGATTTGGTCAAAGTTTACAAAGGGTGTAATGTCCGCATAGATCGAGGTATTGTACGGATCGCTGCCGATGGCGCTGATGGAACCGATCAAGATCCCTTCGGGGAAGATACCCTCGCCCGAAGTGATCACATAATCGCCCACCGCAATGCTGCACGAGCGCGAAAGATTTTGAAAGCGCGTAAATCCAAGCCGTGCCAATTCGATCGATCCGCATACAATGCCCGAATCGCCGGTGCGGTTATCCAGCGCGCCGACCGTCAGCTCCATACTGAAAACGGTGGTGACCTTTGAGGTGGTAAGCCCCGCCTCGCTTATGTAGCCCACCAGTCCTGCTTCGGTGATAACGGGATCGTACGCTTTGACGCCGCTCAGCGTACCTTTGTTGATGACAAAGCCCTGAAACGGGTCTTCGGGGTCTTTGGAAATCAGGGTTGCTTTGCAAAAGGCAAAATCGGGATGACCGTCTTTAATCGCAAGGTAGTTTTTATAAAATTCGTTATCTTCTTTAAGTTTTTCATAGTCGGCCAACTGTTCACGCAGTTCGTTGAGCTGATTGTCAAGCTCAGCGTTTTCCACGATCAGCTTTTCGCCGTTGCGATAGGCCGACACAAAGTCCGACGCCGCGCCCGAAATGGCTGTGGCCGCTGAACGAAAGGGCGCCGTGATACTGCCGAAAATATTGGTCTGCGGCGACATTTGCCTTCCCATAAAGGCAAACGCGCCCGACAGCACGACCAACACGATCACGACCGAAAGAATGATTTTAAATTGTCGGCTGCGAAAGAAAAAACGCATGGTGAGCCTCCCGATAAAGAATGATTCGGCTGTAAAGGATGGAATTACCGGAACCGTTTGCCGCGGCGAAAAACGTAATGGTCAAAGCCACTGTCGGCCTCTAAGCGTTTGGCGGTGCCCAGCACCACGCAGTCCAGCGGGTTGGCCGCCACCGAAACGGGCATGCCGGTTTCCTCGGCGACCAACTCGGCAAAGCCGCGCAAAAGTGCGCCGCCGCCGGTCAAGGTAATGCCGCGATCAATGATATCGGCCGCAAGCTCGGGCGGCGTTTTTTCCAGCGTCATACGGATGGTGTCAATGATCTGCATGATCGGGTCGGACATGGCGTCGCGCACCTCTTCCGATGTAATGATTACATTTTTGGGCAGGCCGTCCACCTGATTGCGGCCTTTGATTTCAATGCTGGTCTCGTTCTCATAGGGCTTGGCCGAGCCGATCTCGATTTTGATTTGTTCGGCGGTGCGTTCGCCGATCAGCAGGTTGTGCTTTTTGCGCACATAATTCATGATGGCCTCATCTAAATCGTCGCCCGCTGTACGGATGGACTGCGCGGTCACAATGTCGCCCAAAGAGATCACGGCCACCTCGCTGGTGCCGCCCCCGATGTCCACCACCATGTTGCCGGCGGCGTCCCAAACGGGCAGACCCGCGCCTACCGCGGCCGCCATGGGTTCCTCTACCAAATCAATATCGACCGCGCCGGCCTGCTTGGCCGCGTCATACACCGCGCGGCTTTCCACCTCGGTCACCCCGGCGGGAATACAAACCACCATGCGCACCCGTGAAAAGACCGAGCCGCGTAAAGCCTCACGAATAAAGCGCTTGAGCATGGCGGCAGTCACATCAAAATCGGCGATCACGCCGTCCTTTAACGGGCGAACCGCCACAATGGAGCCGGGCGTGCGGCCGATCATTTCTTTCGCTTCGGTGCCGACGGCGCGTACCGCGTCGTTTCGAATATCATACGCCACGACCGAAGGCTCCCGCATAATGATCCCTTTTCCCTTTAGACAAACAAGCGTGTTGGCGGTGCCTAAGTCTACACCGATATCTCTGGTAAACATATGAAAACTCCTCTATTTTGATAAAGATAGTATTTTCGATATTTTGTTATTCATTCGAGGGCACGATCAGATCAAGCGCCTTATGCAGGTTTTGAATCTTAATTTCCGGTTCCCCTTGTGCATATTCGCCGTCTAACGTCCAGGAAAGGCCGTCGCCGCCGGTCACCGTTACTTCGCTTGCGGTAAAAAATTCCATGCCCTCACGATCGAAATTGTGCTTTAAAATGCCGTCGATCAGCGGCTGAAGCGAAAAGATGTTGCCGGGCTTGCGAATCAACAGCACTTCGAATTTGCCGTCGTTAAGCTTGATAACCGATTCATCAAATTTCACAATGCCGCCTACCGACATGGAATTGGAGATCGCGCCGAATAAAAAGTCCCCCTCGACCGTTTTTTCGGTAGATTCGAATTTTAAATGCACCGGTTTGATATTGCCGAGGCTTTTGATCCCTTCAAAGAAATAGGCGGCCTGTCCCAACACATTTTTAATATCCTGCGGGGCGGAGTAAGAGGCCTCGGTAAAGGCGCCGAACGAAGCGGTATAAGAAAAGTATTTATCACCGAATTTGCCGATATCAAGCCGAATGCTGCGGCCGGTCAGAATATCCTGCGCCGCTTTGGAAATACTGCGGGCAATATGCAGGCCCGACGACCATTCGTTCAGCGTACCCGACGGGATGTACCCCAGTTTGTAAGAAAGCCCGGCGCTCATAAGCCCCGTAATGACCTCGTTCAAGGTGCCGTCACCGCCGCAGACCACAATTTCGTCATATTGGTCGGGCGCAAGGGACATGACATATTCGGTCGCGTCTTGCCGCCGTTTGGTGGGGTAAACGGTCACCACGTTATTTTCATCGGTCAGAATTTGCACCACATGCAGAAGCTCGTTCTTCATTTTTGCCATACCCGAGCAGGGGTTCACAATCAACAATATTTTCTTTCCCATTTTTTCACCTTATCTGTAATCAATATTCATGGTGGCAAACGCATTTAATGAGGAATCGGCTATGTTGCCGGAAAGAAATTCGTAATAACCCTGCACCCCCACCATGGCGGCATTATCACCGCAGTAGCAAAGGTCGGGGTAGTAAAGGGATAAGCCGCGTTTCCGGCATTCTTCCGTCATGCGCCGCCGCAGTTCGCTGTTGGCGGAAACGCCGCCTGCAACGGCAATGCGTTGGCAACCGGTATGTTTTGCGGCAAGCAGGGTTTTTTCGATCAAAATATCACATACCCGCTGACGCAGGGTGGCACACAGCACGGGGATGTCCAGCGCCTCGTTTTTCATGGCGGAACGGTTGATCAGATTCATCACCGCTGTTTTCAACCCCGAAAAACTGAAATCGTATTCGCCGGTGCTGACATGCGGAAAGGGGAGCGGATATTTTTGGTGATCGGCCGTGGTGGCAATGCGATCCAACGTCACCCCGCCGGGGTAGGCAAGCCCCATGGCACGGGCGGCTTTGTCAAAGCATTCGCCCGCCGCGTCATCCTTGGTGCCGCCCAAAATGCGAAAACCGGTATAGTCGCGAACCTCGACCAGCACCGTGTTTCCGCCTGAAACCAACAGGCACAGAAAGGGAGGCTCCAGCTCCGGGTGGGTGATGTAATTGGCCGCGATATGGGAGCGCAGATGATGCACGGGCACCAGCGGTTTTTGTAAAGAAAAGGCAAGTCCTTTTGCAAAATTGACGCCGACCAACAGCGCGCCGATCAATCCCGGGGCGAAGGTGACCGCCACCGCGTCGATCTCACGCAAGGTCACACCCGCCTGATCCAATGCTTCCTTTAAGACCTGTGAAATGGACTCGACATGCCGGCGCGAGGCGATCTCGGGTACGACCCCGCCGTAAAGGCGGTGTTCTTCTATTTGGGTGGCAACAACGCTTGAGAGCACCCGCCGTTCTTCGGTTACGGCGGCGGCGGTCTCATCGCAAGAGCTTTCAATGGCCAGAATTTTCATGGGGTTGTTCCTTATCCATATCAAATGTTTTTGTCATTATGAGCGCATCTTCTCGGGGGGCGCGGTAAAAATCCGGGCGTCTGCCCACGGTTTGAAATCCCGCCTTTTCATAAAGCGCAACAGCGGCGTGGTTAGAGGCGCGAACCTCTAACGAAACAAAGGCTGAGTCACGTTGGCGGCAAAAGTCAAAAACGGCTTGCAGCAGTGCCGTGGCCACGCCGCAGCGGCGAAAATCCGGCAACACGGCCACATTGGTGATATAGGCCTCGTCTAAAATGGCCGAGACCCCGGCGTAGCCTGCAAAAACGCCTTTTTTTTCGGCTGTGAAAAACCGTGTGCCGTGCTGATAGGACTCCAGCAGCGCCTCTTGCGACCAAGGCTCTGAAAAACAGAGCTTTTCTAACTTTGCAATGGGGGCAAGATGCTTTTTTTCCATCGGTTTGACAACCAAATCGCTGAAAAAGCCTTGTTCCGCCAGCGTGTCAATGGCGGCCGCAATGCGGTCCCGGCAGAGGCGGTAAACGGCAAGGTCGCCCCCGAACGGGTCGGGAATGCCGTCGCCCAGCACGAATAATTTTTCTTCCGGTACACCGGCGGCTGCAAGCGCCGCTTGATGCGAAGGGGAAAGACAGAGGATTTTGTCAGCCGACGCCAGATCTTCGCGCAAGAGAGGGTGGGAAATATGCTTTGAAATATCGATCCCGATCTCTTGCAGGGCGGCCGCGGCGTTTTGAGAGACCGGTGAGCCATCGGCCGCGAGCCCGCGGCTGAGCACATGAAGCTCCGGTATGTTCTTGGCGGCAAGAATCCCCTCTGCCATCGGGCTGCGGCAGGTGTTGCCGGTACAAACGAATAACACGTTCATTGCTTTGCCTCAAGCCAGGTTCGGCCAAAATGCGCCTCAGCGGTCAGATCGACCGCCATGCGCACAGCGTTTTTCATTTCTTCCTCTAACAAGCTGCAAATGGCTTCCGCGTCGCTTTGGTCGGCCTCCACGATCAGTTCGTCATGCACCTGAAGGATCAGCTTGGCGGTGGGGTACTCGGTCTTCAAGCGGTCAAACACCCGCACCATAGCGATTTTAATGATGTCCGCCGCGGTGCCCTGAATGGGGGCGTTGCGCGCCACCCGTTCCCCGAAGGCCCGCAGCATACGGTTGGAGTTGGCAAGCTCGGGAAGATAGCGCCGCCTGCCGAACAGTGTGGTGACATAGCCGTTTTGTTTGGCGTCTTCAATCGCCTTTTCCATATAGGCCGCCACGCCCGAAAAGGTGGCAAGATAATTTTTGATATATCCATCGGCCTCGGCTCGGGTGACGCCGATGTCCTTCGCAAGGGAAAAGGCGCCGATACCGTATACAATACCGAAATTGACCGCCTTGGCACGGCTGCGCAGCGCCGGGGTGATAAGGTCGGGCGGCAGGTGGAAAATCTGCGCGGCGGTGGCGGTGTGAATATCGATCCCGTCACGGAAGGCGGCGATCATATTTTGGTCGTTTGCAAGGCTTGCCAGCACGCGCAGCTCGATCTGGGAATAGTCCGCATCGCACAGCACCCGGTTTTCGGGTGCCAGGAAATATCCGCGCAGGCGTTTGCCGTCCTCGGTACGGACGGGAATGTTTTGCAGATTAGGCTCTAACGAGCTGATGCGGCCGGTGCGGGTTTCGGTTTGATTAAAGGTGGAATGAATCCTGCCATCGGGCGCAATGCAGTCCCGCAGGCCTTTGGCATAGGTGGATCGCAGCTTGGCAAGCTGGCGATATTCGAGCAGCAATCCCACGGCGGGGTGGGCGTCGCGCAGGTCTTCCAGCACCTCGGCATTGGTGCTGTACCCGCTTTTGGTCTTTTTCTTGGCGGGCAGACCCAATTTTTCAAACAGCGCCACCCCCAGTTGCTTGGGGGAATTGAGGTTGAATTCATACCCTACCAGCGAGTAAATTTCCTGCTCGATCACCTCAATGCGCTGTGCCAGCTCTTCCGATAACGCGGCGAGGCCGTCTTGGTCAACCAAAAAGCCGACCTGTTCCATATCGGCCAGCACCCGCGCCAGCGGCAGCTCAATGTCATCCAACAATTTGCGTTGGCCGGTGGCGGCAAGCTCTTGCTCCAAAGCGTCACAAGCGGCCGAAAAACGGCAGGCGTTTTGCAAAAACGGGTCTGCCGATCCCGCAAGATCGGGAGCGGCGGCCGCGTATTCGGCAAGCAGACGTTCCGCCGCGTAAGACGAGGCTGAGGGGTTACAAAGATAAGCGGCCAGCATGGCGTCAAATACCACGCCCTCCGCAGTGCCTTGCTTGCACAGGGTCTTGTAATCATAAACGCGTTTGGAAATCGCGCCGTCGGCCAGTAAGTCGGCAAACTGCCGCTCATCGCAGCGGCAGACCGTACCCGACCAAACCGCGGCGTTTTGGCCGTTTTCGGAATAAAGGTCAACCTTGCCCGAAACAGTAAGCGTATCGGACACGGTAAAGGTTTTTTGCGCATCGGTCTTGGCCGCGGGAGAAAGATCGGGCTGCAGCCCCATTTTTTCCATTAACTTAAAAAATTCCAAACGGGTCATCAGGCGCGCCAGCGCCGCGTTGTCCCGCGGGCGGACGGCATAGTGGGTCAGTTCGCCGTCAATGGGAGCGGTTTTGCAAATGGTACCGATCTCACGGCTTAAATAGGCGCTTTCTTTGCCTGCACGCAGTTTGGCACGGAGGCCTTCTTTGATGTCCAGCGTATCCAGATTTTGATAAATATAATCAATGCTGTGAAACCGGGTCACAAGGTCAGTCGCGGTTTTTTCGCCTACGCCCGCCACACCGGGGATGTTATCGGACGAGTCGCCCATCAGGCTTTTCAGTTCGATCATTTCCGCAGGCGTCAGGCCGTATTTTTCAAACAGCGCCGCCTTGTCATAATGCAAAATTTCGGGTCGACCCATTTTGGTGGTGGTCAACAGCACATGGGTCGTGTCGGAAATCAGCTGCAGGGAATCCCGGTCGCCCGTGGCAATGGCACAGGCGCCGCCATGCTGCTCACAAAGGGCGGACAGGGTACCCAAGATGTCGTCCGCCTCAAAGCCTTCACATTCCACACAGGTGTAACCCGCCAGGGTCAGCCATTCCTTCAGCACCGGCAACTGGCCGGCCAGCTCCTGCGGCATGCCCTTGCGCCCCGCCTTATACGCGCTGTACTGCTTATGACGAAAGGTGGGCGCTTTCAGGTCAAACGCCACCGCCACACCGTCCGGCTGTTCCAGCTCGCACAGGCGATTCAGCATATTGATAAAGCCATAGACCGCATTGGTGTATTGACCGTCCTTGGTGGTCAGCAATTTAATGCCGTAAAATGCGCGGTTGACAAGGCTGTTTCCGTCAATGGCAAGCAGCTTCAAATCGGTCACTTCCTGAAAAACAATATATATAAGTTATTATAACATCTATTTGCAGGGATGTCACGCTATTTTTTAAAAAATTTGACAGCATCGGAAATTTTCGGTATAATGACCCTATGAAGATAGGAAATTTGAGCATCCACGGGTTTGCGGCTTTGGCTCCCATGGCGGGGGTGGCCGACCGCGCCATGCGGGAGGTCTGCCGGGAACACGGCGCCGCGTTTACCGTGGGAGAATTGACCAGTGCAAAGGGCGTTACGCTGGGGGATAAGAAATCCTCCGCTTTGTTGACCTGCTCGGAAAAAGAGCGGCCGTTCGGGTCGCAGTTGTTTGGCAGTGATCCGGCCGTCATGGCCGAGGCGGCTAAAAGGGCCATGCAATTTTGCCCCGATTTTTTGGATATCAATATGGGCTGTCCCGCGCCAAAAGTGGCGGCAGGGGGCGGCGGAAGCGCCTTGATGCGGGATCCGCGCCTTGCGGCTGACATTGTACGGGCGGTGGTAAACGCCGTGCCGGT
>CAJOQU010000099.1 GCA_905236975.1 uncultured Clostridia bacterium | reverse complement strand
GGCGTACAAGAGTATGACTGCGCCTGCTTTTACATGGACGGCATGGTTAACACCGAAATGTTGAACGATTCGGTTATTCGTCCGCTTTTGACGGTCAGAACCGAACGGTTTGAGGGGTCGCTGGATGAGTTCGTGACCGATCAGGTGCTGTTTGCAAGCGAGGTAAAAAGTGAAAATAAGGTAGCGGAACTTTTGCGGGCGATGCTGTACGGCGATGCTGTGCTGTTGATAGACGGCTGCTATAAGGCGCTGATTATCAATGTCAAGGGGTGGGACAAGCGCAGCGTTACGGAACCCGAGCAGGAGCGGGTTTTGCAGGGCCCGCGTGAGGGCTTTGGCGAAACGGCCATGACCAATCTTGCCATGCTGCGCCGCAAGCTGTTAACCCCCGACCTTTGTATTGAAATGCTGCGGATCGGACGCCGCACCGATACACAGGTTTACATTTGCTATTTAGATACTTTGGTGGACAAAAAAATGCTGGCGCGCTTGACCGCACGGTTGCGGGGCATCGATATGGACGGCGTGCTGGATGTGAATTACCTTGCCGAGCAGATTCGCGATCATCCTTACACGCCTTTTCAAACTTCCGGCACGACCGAACGACCCGATATTGTGGCGGCAAGACTGTTAGAGGGCAGGGTGGCGGTCATGGTGGACGGTTCGCCCGTGGTGATGACGGTGCCGTATTTATTTTCGGAAAATTTTCAATCGGACGAGGATTACTACCTGCACACCCTGATTGCCTCGATCAATCGGATGATCCGGTATGTCAGCTTTTTTATCAGCGTGAGCATTCCCGGCTTTTTTGTGGCTGCCGTGACCTTTCACAAAGAACTGCTGCCGACCACGCTTGCCATCACGGTGTCGAAATTGCGCAGCGGCGTGCCCTTTCCGGTGGTGGTCGAGTGCCTGATCTTGCTGCTTGTTTTTGAGGTTTTGAAGGAAAGCGGCGTGCGCATGCCGCAGTCTTTGGGGCACGCGCTCAGCGTGGTCGGGGGGTTGGTGGTCGGCGAAGCGGCCGTCAGCGCGAAATTGATCAGCGCACCCATGCTCATTATTGTGGCGTTGAGCGGCATATCGGGTCTGATGATTCCGCGGCTTGAGGAGGCGGTTTATTATATGAAATTTTTGTTGGTGGTGGTCAGCGCCATTTTCGGGCTTTACGGTTTTATCGCGGCACAACTGGTGTTTGTTATCCACATTTTAAGCCTTCGATCAGCGGGCGTCGATTACACCGTTTCTCTCAAAAAAGCCGATTTTCAAAGCTTGAAAGACACGGCTATCCGCGCTCCGTGGAGCAAGATGATTCGGCGACCGGATTTTAATCACGACGTCGTGCGCATGAGGGAGCAAAGAAAAAAATGAAAAGAATGTCGATTTTAGCCGCTTTGCTGTGTCTGTTTTGCTGTGCCTGCTCATCAACCGGCGGCACCGCCAAAGACGACCGAAAATTGCTGGTCTCTGCCATTGGATTTGACGGCGCGGGGGAGCAAATCAAGGTATCGGTAGAACTCATCATCATTAACACCGAAAATTTTGAATCCAACTTGACGCCGCGCGTCATGACAGGAAAAGGCGACACCATTCGTGAGGCTATCGCCAACATCGGCAACGGCCTGACCCGGCAAATACTGTTGAATCATTGCGGGGTAATTGCCGTGGGCAGCGGTATTTCGGCCAATCGCTTTCATGAGATATGTGATTACTGCTTTTCGGAGCATCAGATCACCATGTCGGCCTATATGATTGCCACGGAGGATTGCGAAACCCTGCTTGACGGCGAGCCGGAATCCTCAGTCACGGTAGGGTACGATATTATGGGCATTATTGAGCAGGAAAGCGCACAGACCGGCGTGGCGTATAACAGTCGCTATTTTGAAGTGGAAACCCTGCGTGAACGGGGTAAAAACAGCTTCGCTTTGCCGCATTTCAAGCGGGTAAAGGTCGGGGTGGAGGTGGACGGCATGACGCTGTTTCACCAAAACAAGCAGGTGGCCGTCATCAATACCGAACAGGCCGGTATGTACGCGATTATCACCGGAGGTCTGCGCAAAGGGATGGTCTCGTTGGGCTCCAAAGAGTATTATATTGATTCTCGTCGGCTGGATTGTTCAAACAAGGGCGGCGGCAGCGTCACCCTGTGTCTGCGGCTGTCGACGAGTACTTCGAAAGAAGACTGCAAACGCTTAGAACAGCGACTGCAAGATTTTCGTACCGAGGTGGAAAAACAGACGAATAACGATGTTTTAGGGCTTGCGGATATTTTAAATGAACGCTTCCGCAACTATGACCCCAAGGAGAACAACGGTTGGCGAGGGGTTTCTTTTACGGTGCAATGCAAGACCTCGAAAGGAGTTCACGATGAATAAGACTGCATACGGCAAACATGCAAGCGCGGCGACGGCGATGTTTTTGCTGGGTGACGCGGTATTGGTATTGCCCGACAGCGGGTCCGGCACCTACGCACTTTTTGGATTTTTGCTGGCGCTTGTGCCGGCCTTGCTGTTGTACGCGGGTATGCTGTGGACAGCAAATCGCCTGTTTGCGGATCCAAAGCATAACAAAGGCGCATGGCGTTGGTGCTCGGTCGCGGGAACTCTTTTTGCCGCCGCGGCAGCCTTTGCCTGCGCGGGGATCTGCTTTAAGCGTTTTGTGTCTTTTGCACATACCGTGATGCTTTCGGGAACACCGAAAATATGGATCGCTTTGATTTTCGCCGTGACGGTGGTGTTTTTGCTGTTTCAAAGAAACAGTGTTTTGCTGAAGCTGTCGCTGTTGTTATTTGTTTTATCGTGTTTCGTTATCCTTCTGTTTTTTATCCTGTCGGTCAAGGATTTCAAGGTGAGTAATATTGCGGTCTATTATTTTCCGGATCTGTCCGTTGTTTGGAAAGAAACCAGGCCGTTTTTGGTCAGTGTTGCGCTGCCCGCGGCGGTGGTGCCGGTGGTACAGGCCGTCCTGTTTGGCAAGACTGAAAAAAAGATCGCTTTCACAGGCTTTGTATCCGGCATGCTGCTGCAGGCATTGTGTCTTGCCGATTGCCTGCTGTTGTTTGGCGCACAACTTGCATCCCGGCTTTCCTACCCGTTGTATTCGGCGGTGGGAACGGTCACGGTAGGCCCCCTTTTTACAAGGATGGACGGTGTGATTTATTACCTTTTCTTCTCGTCCGCGCTTATAAAAACAACAGCTTCTCTCAAAACCGGAGCAGCGTTATGCTTAAAATGGAGAACAAGCGACTCCGCCCGACTGCACAATTTGTTTGATGAGGCGCAACAGGAGGCTTACACTTGATAAGGACAAAATGGTTTTGGAGGGCAAAATTTTCGTTCTCTCTTGCCTCGTCGATTGACGAATCCATGCAGGAGAAAAAGTTTATTGACAAACTGAAACCGCCGTCTTCCGGACAGGGGAAGGCGACGGTTTTTAGTATATTTGATAAGGGATTAAAAAAGGCCTGAAATTTTGCCGTTTTCGTCGATGTCGATGCGTTCGGCGGCGGGAACCTTGGGCAGTCCCGGCATGGTCATAATGTCGCCGGTCAGCACCACAAGAAAGCCGGCGCCGGCCGAAATTTTGACCGATTTTACCGTGATTTTGAAATGCTCCGGTGCGCCGAGCAAAGCCGGGTCGTCGGAAAAGCTGTATTGGGTCTTGGCAATGCAAACAGGCAGGTTGGCAAAACCCAGCGCCGTCAGTCGGTCGATTTCCTTTTGGGCAGCGGGCAAAATATTCACGCCGTCACCGCCATAGACCTTTTTGACAACGGCCTCGATCTTATCGGCAATGCCGCCGTCAAGCTCGTAGCTGTAGGTAAAATCCCCTTGTTCTTCTTGGCACAACCGCACAACTTCACTTGCCAGCGCCTCGCCGCCCTTGCCGCCGTCGGCCCAGACGGTGGAAAGCACCACGTTCACGCCGAGCTTTCGGCATTCGTCGATAATCAATTCGATCTCCCGGTCGGTGTCGGTGGGGAAACGGTTGACCGCCACCACACAAGGCAGATGATAGACATTTTTAATGTTGGAAACATGGCGCAGAAGATTGGGAACGCCTTTGCGCAGCGCCTCGATGTTTTCCTCGGCAAGGGATTTTTTATCCAGCCCGCCGTGCATTTTCAGCGCTCGCACGGTGGCCACCATGACCACCGCCGCGGGGGTCAGCCCCGCCATGCGGCACTTGATATCGAGGAATTTCTCCGCGCCGAGATCCGCGCCG
>CAJOQU010000098.1 GCA_905236975.1 uncultured Clostridia bacterium | reverse complement strand
CAAGGTGACCGAAAAATGTATTGGCGAAAATGTCATGGAAAGTTTGACCGCGCCGCAAATGGTGGTCAAGATCGTCAAAGACGAGCTGACGGCTTTAATGGGCAGCGAGCAAACACGCCTGAAAACCGCAAGCAAAGGTCCCACTGTGATCATGATGTGCGGTTTGCAGGGCTCAGGTAAAACCACGCACTCGGCTAAGCTGGCCAAATTTTTAAAGGGGCAGGGTCACCGGCCGTTGTTGGTCGCATGTGATATATACCGTCCGGCGGCTATTGAACAACTGAAAGTAGTCGGCAAAGCGGTTGACACGCCTGTTTTTGAAATGGGCACCGAAAAGCCTGAAAAAATTGCCCAAAAAGCGTTGGCGCACGCACGTGATTACGGGTTTGATTATATTATATTGGATACGGCGGGGCGTCTGCATATCGACGAGGAACTCATGGAGGAACTCAAGCGCATCACGCAAGCCGTTGAGGTGCATGACATTCTGCTGGTCATTGATTCCATGATCGGGCAGGACGCGGTCAACGTCGCTAAAGCTTTTAACGATATTTTAGAGATCACGGGTGTGATTCTGACCAAGCTGGACGGTGATACCCGCGGCGGCGCGGCACTTTCGGTGCGGGCGGTCACAGGTAAACCGATTCTGTTTACGGGCGTGGGCGAAAAGTTAGATCAGTTAGAGGAATTTCATCCCGACCGCATGGCCTCACGCATTCTCGGCATGGGGGATGTTTTGTCTCTGATCGAACGGGTCGAAACCGAAATCGATGAAAAAAAAGCCGAGGAAGCCGCCAAAAAGTTAGAGGAGAATCGTTTTGATATGAACGACCTGCTTGATCAGTTCCAGCAGATCAAAAAAATGGGCTCCTTAAAAAGCGTGCTTTCCATGTTACCGGGAATGGAAAAGCAGCTGCGCGATGTCGATATTGACGACCGGCAGATGCTCCGGGTTGAGGCAATCATCTATTCCATGACCAAAAAAGAACGCGCCAAGCCGGATATTTTGAATGCTTCGCGTAAACGTCGTGTTGCGGCGGGCGCCGGCGTGCAGGTGGAGGATGTGAATCGTCTGCTGCGCCAGTACGATCAAATGCGAAAAATGTTTAAGCAAATGAGCGGCAAGGGCGGCAAACGCAAAATGATGCGCGGCATGCGTATGCCCGGCGGCTTTGGATTTTAAAGATCAGGATTCTTTTAATCCTTTCTTGAAAGATTACTTGTTGGAGGTGTAAAATCATGGCAGTTAAGATCAGACTTCGTCGCATGGGCGCGAAACGCGCACCTTTTTACCGTGTGGTAGTGGCGGATTCCCGTTACCCGCGTGACGGTCGTTTCATCGAGGAGATCGGTACCTACGATCCCACGAAAGATCCCGCAGCGGTCAACATTGATGGCGAAAAGGCAAAAAAATGGATCGCCAACGGTGCTCAACCGACCGATACCGTGAAAGCTTTGCTGAAGAAAAACGGTGTTTTATAAATCCTATGTATTTTAAAAGGTGGACGGTATGAAAGAACTTCTGGAAGCCATAGCGGCCGGTCTTGTGGAAGAACCGGGCGCGGTGAATGTTACGGTTGACGAACCCAACGAAGAGGGCGTGGTGTATTATCATCTTCACGTTGCGGAGGAGGATATGGGCCGCGTGATCGGCAAGCAGGGCAGGATCGCCAAGGCGATCCGCGTGGTTATGCGTGCCGCCGCCAGCCGTGAAAATCAAAAAATTTCGGTCGAGATCGATTGATCCGATCAGCCTACCCCCTTTAAGGGGGTATTGTTTTATCAAAATGAGGAGTAAATAGGGAATACCATGATCAAACAATATATCGAAACGGGTAAAATTGTGGGAACGCATGGCGTACGGGGAATGGTTCGTGTGCAGCCCTGGTCGGATTCCGGTGAGTTTTTGTGCGGATTTTCAACCCTTTATTTGGACGCGGCCGGCGGCGCCTGCGTGACAGTCACCAAAGCACAGCCCCACGGCAACGTGGTGTTGATGGCTTTCCGCGGGATCGACAGCATTGAAAGCGCCGAGGCTCTGCGCGGCAAAATTCTTGATATCGACCGGAAAGACGTAAAGCTGCCGGGGGATCGCTATTTTATTGCGGACTTGATCGGTTGTGCCGTGATGGACGCAGACAGCGGCGAAACGCTCGGTATTCTGACCGAGGTCTCGCAGACCGGTGCTAACGATGTATGGCATATCCAAAAAAACGGTCGGGAATATTTGCTGCCTGCCGTGGAAGAAGTGATTGTTTCGGTCGATCCGGAAAAGAATACCATCGTGATTCGTCCCATGAAAGGAATTTTCGACGATGAGGATTGATATTTTGACCCTGTTTCCCGCCATGTGTGAAGCGGTCATGAATGAAAGCATCATTGGCCGTGCACGCAAAACCGGAAAGGTCGAGATCGTTTGTACCAATATTCGCGATTTCGCGGGCAACAAGCACAATAAAGTGGATGATATGCCTTACGGCGGCGGCATGGGCATGGTCATGGCGGCCGACCCGATCTACAACTGTTACCAAAGCCTGTATGACCGGGATGAACCGAAACCGCACTTGATCTATTTGTCACCAAAGGGAAAAACCTTTTGCCAGCAGCGGGCGGTGGAATTATCGCGGCTTGATCGCGTGGTATTGCTTTGCGGTCATTATGAAGGCGTGGATGAGCGCGTGCTGGAGGAAATCGTGGATGAAGAAATTTCACTGGGCGATTTTGTGCTGACCGGCGGCGAATTGCCGGCACTTGCCGTGGCCGATGCGATCTGCCGCATGTTGCCGGGTGTGTTGTCGGACGATCTTTGCTTTACCGAGGAAAGCCACTTCGCGGGATTGTTGGAGTACCCGCAATATACAAGACCGGCGGTCTGGCATGAAAAATCGGTGCCTCAGGTGTTGCTTTCCGGCGATCACGCTAAGGTGGACGCCTGGCGGCGGGCGCAGTCGCTGACGCTGACAATGCGGCGTCGCCCAGACTTATTGAACGAAAAAACTTTAAGTGCGGACGATAAAAAATTCCTCCAAAAACAGAAAATTCTGCCCGAATCGGAATAAAGTGCCGAAAGATTTTACGAAAATGCACAAATGAAATAACCTGAAAGTCAAAATTGTTGGATAAATATTAGAACTTATACACAAAATATTGACGATTTTTTCAAAAGTGGTATAATGTTAGTGGAAAGAAGAAAGGAACTCCCTTTTTTCCATCATCGTCATTAGGACAGACCCGCGCCGATTGGCGGCAGTACATAAAAATTTTGGTTTTTATGCCGCGTATTTGTCCTTGCCGAAAAAAGACCGATAGCTCCAACGTGAGCCGTGATTGACTGAGTATAGGAGATTGTACCATGTGTGTAAAAGATGTAGTTATTCAAAATCAAGTAGGCTTGCATGCGCGTCCGGCGACCTTTTTCATTCAGAAGGCGAATGAATATAAATCCTCCATTTGGGTGGAAAAAGATGAACGCAAGGTCAACGCCAAAAGCCTGTTAGGCGTTCTGTCGCTTGGCATTGTCGGCGGAACGACCATCAAGATCATTGTAGACGGTTCCGATGAAAAGGAAGCATTGGAGGGCTTGGTTTCTTTGGTCGAGTCGGGTTTCGCCGATTAAATCGGTGTAATTTTGCCCGCAGACGAGTGGGTAAAAAAACGTTTTCAAAAAAACGACCGATATTTTGTTTGGTATCGGTCGTTTTTTCTGTTGACAAATCAAAATTTCTTGGTATAATAGAGTAGTATTCAAAATATTTCCGGGTGTGGCGCAGCTGGTAGCGCGCTTGACTGGGGGTCAAGAGGCCGTGGGTTCAAGTCCCGTCACTCGGACCATGCTGAGTGTTCATAACGCAAGTGAGTTATGGACACTCAGTTTTTCTATTTATTTAACTTTTCTATTTTCGTATGTAGGTGAGCAGGCTCGGTGAGTCAGCTCATTTTGCTTTTTGAGGCGGTTCATATAGATATTTGATTGTCAGGTTACGCAACTTTCAAAAAAGCGCATAACCCACTATGACACTTTCATCCTACGGCTGTAAAGATGTCAGTGGGTTAATATTAAAAAACATTTGAAAAAGTCTTGACTTTGGAATATAATGACTATATAATATAATGATTTAGGTTTGAAATCTAAATGGGTGGTGTGGGTACGAAAGGAGAAAAAGTATGTATCGCTATTTAAATGACAAAGAATTTCTGCGCAAAATGCGAGCATTATCTGGCGAGATAATGCAACTATTATGCCATTACTTAAAAGAAGACTATAACATCGGTAGCACCTTTTACTTGGTTGGAAGCGGTGCAAAAAACCTTATTTTACAGAACAATAACGAGCCTGTTGATTTGGATTATAATTTAGAAATTGTGAGATGCGAAGTTTCTGATGATTGTAGTTGTTTAAAAGAATGCGCCAGAAAAACATTTAATAAATGTTTAAGAGAATATAATTTACCAGATTGTGAAGACTCGCATTCTTCATTGACCTCAAAACGTATATCTTTTAGAGAAGGAAATCCTACTGAGTTTTCAATCGACATCTGCATTACCATACGGGATAAAAACGACAATTATTATCGCTTTATTCACGAAAAAACCGGATTGACATATCAAGATAGGTATTTCTGGAATATGGCTCCACAATCAAAGCAATTAAAGAAAAAAGTTG
>CAJOQU010000097.1 GCA_905236975.1 uncultured Clostridia bacterium | reverse complement strand
CTTCGACATTCTCGAGATACACGCTTGCCATGACCCCAAACTGACAAAGCATTTCCGGCCGACAATCGGCGTTGGCGCCCATGTCCATCAACATATAGGACCTTTGCGGCGCGGGGATCATGCTGGCAAGTGCCGGGCGTTTGACCCCCTTGATACGCTTGACAATCAGGGTGCCGCCGACCACAATCGCACCCGTGGAACCGGCCGAGACAAACGCGTCCGCCCTGCCTTCGCTAAGCTCCCGGAAGGCCAACGCCATGGAACTGTTTTTATGCGCCTTCAAAAGCGAGGTCGGTTCATCGTGCATGGTGATCACATCGTTAGTGTCAACAATCCGAAGGGAATCCGAGAAGGTCAGCCCCTCCCGCTCGATCAGATCACGAATCTCGGTCTCGTTCCCGGTCAGCGTGACGTCTACCCCGTATTCTTTTGCGGCCAACGCCGCCCCTTTGATGATCTCAAGCGGGGCATGATCGCCGCCGTAAGCATCTATTACCACACGCATATGTTCAAATCCTTTCTTGTTCAAACCAATCCAGCGAACGCCTTGCAAGCGCCGCATAGCGTTCCCTTTTATCACGAATATGGGGCGTAAGCGGCGGCAAAATGCCGAAATTCGCTCCCATGGGTTGAAAATTAGTGACCGACGGGTCGGTAATATAGCCAAGCAGTGCGCCGATCATGGTAAAATCAGGCAACACGACAGGCGCCGAACCCTTAGCGCGCGCCACGGCGTTTCGACCCGCCAATATGCCGCTTGCGGCCGATTCCATGTAGCCCTCTACCCCCGAAAGTTGACCGGCAAAAAACAGGTCGGGGTTTTGCCGCAGTGACAAATCAGGTGCCAACAGGCGCGGGGAATCCAAAAAGGTGTTTCGGTGCATCACACCGTATCGCACAAATTCGGCATGTTCAAGACCCGGGATCATCGAGAAGACCCGCTTTTGCTCACCGAATTTCAAATTGGTTTGAAAGCCCACTAAATTATACAAAGTGCCCGTTTTGTTCTCGCGGCGCAGTTGTACCGCCGCCCAAGGGCGATGGCCGGTACGGGGATCAACAAGCCCCACCGGCTTTAAAGGACCAAAACGGATGGAATCCTCGCCGCGTTTAGCCAGCACCTCAATCGGCATACAACCCTCGTAAACCCGGAAGGGGGTATCAAAATCATGCAAGGGAGCCGATTCGGCATGGATCAACTCATGGTGAAAATCGGTATATTCCTGCCGGTTCATGGGGCAGTTGAGGTAATCATCGCCGCCCTTTTCGTAGCGTGCGGCAAAAAAGGCCTTTTCCATATCCACGCTGTCCGCCGTGACAATGGGCGCCGCCGCATCAAAAAAGCTGAGGGTGCCGTTATCGCTTAAAGCGGCGATATCATCGGCAAGACCGCCGTCGGTCAATGGGCCGGTGGCAATCACGCAAACGCCCCTTTTCGGTAAATGTTCCGCCGTTTCACAGTGCCGCGTAATATGGGGATGTCCGTCGATCTTTTCGGTCACCATGGCGGCAAACTGTTCACGGTCGACCGCCAATGCGCCGCCCGCAGCAACCGAACATTGATCGGCAACCGACAGGCAAACCGAGCCCAAACGCCGCATTTCTTCTTTCAGAAGGCCAGCGGCGGAGTCTGTTCGGTTGGCTTTCAGAGAATTGGAGCAGACCAATTCCGCTAAATGCGGGTTGTGATGTGCCGGCGTATAGCGCCCCGGCTTCATTTCGATCAGAGTAACCGACAAGCCGCTTTCGCCAATTTGCCACGCCGCCTCACAGCCGGCAAGGCCGCCGCCGATCACGGTGATCTTATCCATTCTTTTTCTTCTCCGTTTTTTTGGCGCGGGTGGGGCACTCGGAATTCATGCAGTATTTTCTGCCGCGCACGCCGCTGATGATATAACTGCCGCATTCAGGGCATTTTTCCCCCGTGGGCACGCCGGGCGAGGCGAAATCGCACTGCGGATAGTTGGAACAGCCGTAAAACTTTTTGCCCTTTTTCGAGGTCTTTTTCAACAGCTTGGCACCGCATTTCGGGCAGGGCTGTTTGACATCGTCCTCCGGCAACGGTTTGGTATTTTTACAGGTCGGGTAACCGGGACAGGCCAAAAACTTTCCGAATCTGCCGGATTTGACAACCATTTTCCGACCGCATTTTTCGCAAACCACGTCGGTTTCCTCATCAGGCACCTTCACGCGCTTGCCTTCCAGCGAGCTTTCGGCTTTGGTATAAAGATCGTCAAAATCCTTGTAAAAATCTTCGACGGTATCCACCCAACCGCGTTTGCCCGCGCCAATGTCATCCAACTGTTTTTCCAAATTTGCCGTGAATTTCACGTCCACGACCTTATCAAAATACTCCACGATCAGGTCGGAAATG
>CAJOQU010000096.1 GCA_905236975.1 uncultured Clostridia bacterium | reverse complement strand
GGAGGAAATCGACGGCATCGGAGCCGACAGCACTATTGCCGAACCGGGTTTTCAGTTGATTTTAACGGTACCAAATCGATTTGACAGCGCTGTGAAACTGGCAAACGCCATTCTGCACAATACAGAAGACATCACCGAAGGCTCCGCTCTTGTTGTGAACGGGCAAATCGCCGCCTGTGTGAAGGCGGATGGGCTGGAAGAATATTTAGAGCAGGCGCGCACAAGGTTTGAACCGGCCGGTGAGCAAAACGTCTCGCTTTTTGTGGACGATGTTACGATTGAACATGGGTACTATCTGCAATCCGAAGTCGTCGACCTTTCGCAAGTGCAAGGCATGATTGATGAATTACAGGTAAAAACAGTTTCGGTTCAAACCAGCCAATATGAAATTCCCTTTGATTCGTTGATCAAAAAGACCGCTGAACGCCCCATCGGTTATTCTGAAGTGACCACCAAGGGGCATAACGGCCGGAACAGCAAAACCGAAACAGTCGAACTGATCAACGGGGTAGAGGTCGCGCGCACCTTGTTGTCGGAAGAAGTACTGGAAGAACCGGTCACCGAGGTCACAACCAAGGGAACGGCAAAAAACACGGCTCCGTCCAAAGCAAAAAGTCAGGGCTTTATTTTGCCGTTGAACGCAGGCTCTTTTACCGTGAGCGCCTATTTTGGCGACGGGCGAAATCATCGCGCGATCGATCTTGCTACCGATGCCGGTTCGCCGATTTACGTTGTGGCAAACGGTACGGTCGTTTTTTCGGGGTATGACGGCACTTACGGAAATACGGTGCTGGTCGATCACGGCAACGGACTGCGCACCCGTTACGCCCACGCAAGCGCACTTTATGTTTCCACGGGTGACACCGTGCAGCAGGGAGATGTGGTGGCGTTGGTAGGCAGAACCGGACAAGCAACCGGTAATCATCTGCACTTTGAAGTCATTGTAAACGGCGATCGCGTCAATCCCTCGCCTTATATCGGACTTGGTTAGGCTGGCGAGTAGGGCCGTAACGGTGTTCAACTCCCGCCAGCCTAAGCATAGCGCGAACCTTATTTATAAAAGTGATAAAAACCGGCTTACCGAGGCAGCAAACTTCGGTAAGTTTTTTCTTTAAAAAATCCTGTAAAAAGGCAAATTCGCTATTCCTTTTTACGACAGATTGTGATATAATGAAACTGTATATTTATGATATAAGGATTTTGAAAAATGCAACCATTGGAAAACGATCGGGAACAGTATATCATCTGCGGGCGTAATTCCGTTTCAGAGGCGTTGCGCTCCGGCCGTGAGATCGACCGCCTGCTGGTCGCCCACGGTGTTTCGGGCGGTTCGGCGGCGCCCATTATTGCCAAATGCAAGGCAAAGGGGATTTTGATTAAAGAAGTCAGTCCCGTCAAGCTGGATGAATTGTGCGGCGGCGCTAACCATCAAGGGGTGGCGGTGCTGTTTGCCGCGCAAAATTACAGCACGGTGGAAGACATGTTACAGGATGCCAAGCAAAAAGGCCAACCGCCGTTTATTGTGATTTGTGATGAGATTGAAGACCCCCACAATTTAGGGGCGATCATCCGCACGGCGGAGGCCTGTGGAGTGCATGGCATTATCATTCCCAAGCGGCGCAGCGCGTCGCTCAACGCCACGGTAGCCAAATCGGCCAGCGGCGCGCTGGAGTACATGAAAGTGGCGCGGGTGACCAACATCGCGTCGGTCATTGACCAATTAAAAGAAAAGGGCGTTTGGGTTTTCGGTGCAGATATGAACGGTCAGGATTACACCAAAACCGATTTCAGCGTTCCCTGTGCGCTGGTGATCGGGAACGAGGGGCGCGGCATCGGAACGCTGGTTGCCAAAAAGTGCGATGGGATCATTCGTCTTCCCATGTACGGAAAAATCAATTCGTTGAATGCATCGGTTGCCGCCGGTGTACTTATGTATGAGGTTGTAAGAAAGAGAGAGCGGATATGAGCCTTTTTTCACGCAAAAAAAAGGAGCGGGAGGTCTTTTTATTTGAAGAAGAATCCCGTTATATAACCGAAGAAGATCGCGCGGAGACAAAGCCGGAAAACCCGGCGATGGCTTTAACGCCGGAAGAGATTATCGGCTTTTCTGTAGACGAGAACGCGGCGAGCACCAACGCGCTGGCAAGCTTACAGCGGCGTATGTTGGATGCGCAAGAGGAACAAAAAAATACCGAACATGACGATGAGCCTTCTGTGCTGCTCTGTAATACGGAAGAATCGTCGACCGCTGAAGAAGCAGCCGCAGAGTGCGCCGTGACGGGGGAAAATCCAACCACCGTTCCGTCTGCCGTATTGGGTGGCGAAATTGACGGGCTCTCCGCCGCTTCGCAGCAAACAGAAGACCGCATTGTTTTCACATGGCCGGATGAGCAACCATCCGCCGTCGTTAAGGCGCCGGATGAAATGCCGGAGCAAAAATTACAGCATCCCTCCTGGCATGAACCGCAAGAAACATCCGTACGGCAAGAAGTTCAGCCGTCTGTGCAAACGCCCCCGGAATCACCGGCAAGGCCGCCCGAAAAGACTTTGCTTGAAAAGTGTCGACCCTTTATTTTAGATGAAAACGGGCAGGATCATTCGGCGGACGCGGAACCCGCCTATCAGTTGGAAAGCGTAGCGGAAATTTTAAAGGCCAACAGCGAGGAAACAATCCAGCGTTTATCAAGGGACTATGGCATTGTTTTTGAAGACCTTTCCGGCAATTTGTCCGGCGTGCGGGAGAGCAAGGAACAAACGGTTAAAGAAGCGCCTCCCGAACAGCCGGAGGTGCCGGAAACACCCGAATCTGAACCGCCGCAATCCGATGGCCGGGTGGTGCTGTCAGACTTTGAAAGCGAGCCGGCCGGGGTGCCCGAGACGCCGCCGGAACATACCGCGACCATTAAATTTACCCCGGTGACGGATGTCTACAGTTCGTCACGTATCAGCGTGAGTACCCATACCAAAAATATTGATCTTACGGGGGAACTGGCCGAATTTGCCGATGAGTCGCCCAAGGAAGAAAACAATCTGCAATTGCAGGAAACCGAGTTTGAAGAATTTGTTCCCGAGGAGGAATTCACCGCCGAGTCAGACAGCAAGCATTTTCTTCGTCTTTTTTCCATTAAGAAGCGCAGCAGCTTTTGTAAAGCCGTTCTTTCGGTCTTGTTGACTGTCATAATGGCGATATTTGAACTGCCGTTGTTTTCCGATTTGATTTTAAGCCATACCCGCCCCATGATGATTGTTTTTACCGCACTGTTCGCGGCGGTGGCGCTTATCAATCTGGATATGTTCCGCAGTTTGCCGCAGATCGTTCGCCGCACCTCGGCGGCCGATATGGCGGCGGTTACCGCCACGCTGGTCACCCTTGCCTATGCGGTCTGTGGTATTGTACAAAGTGAAATGGTGTTGAACATGGTGCTCTTGGCTTCGATCAACCTGAGCTTTCGCGCGTTGTTCCGCTTTTTCAAGGATTCCACTGCTTTGATGGGCTTTAAACAGATTGCGTCACCCGCGCCTAAGCGGGCGGTCAAGCTGATTGACGATCATGCCATAACCTTCGCCATGGCCAAGGATTCGATTGAGGGCGATGTGCTGATTGCCGCTCCGCAAAGAGCGGATCATATTGACGGCTATATGAAACATATGGGCTTCGGCACATTTTTGAAGGGTCGAATGCCGGTCATTACGATCGTTTCGCTGTTGTTATCGCTGATTATCGGATTCGCGGTCGGCATGTATTTTGACGGCGCGCTTCAAGGACTTTACGCCGCCGCAGTGATTCAATGTCTTGCCGCCGCACCTGCCCTCTTTTTCATAGAGACTTTGCCGCTTTACGCGGCCGCCAAAAAGCTGAACCGGGTGGGTGCAATGATTGCCGGAAAGACCGGCGCCGAGCAGGTGGCGGGTGCCAATGCAATGGTATTGCACGCCGATGATCTGTTTCCTTCGGGGACGGTCACCCTGCATCAAATGAAGGTATTGGCCGACAACAGCATTGACGATACTTTGATCCGTGCGGCCTCGCTGACCGATGCAGTCGGCAGTCCGTTGGCCTCGATCTTTAAAAAGATTGCCGGCACCGGGGGCGATGTGATCCTGCCGGAGGCCGATACCGTGAAATATGAGGAAAAGATGGGTGTTTCCGGTTGGGTGGACGATCGTCTGCTTTTTGTGGGCAACCGCACGTTGATGGAGGCGCACGGTATCCAGGTACCGAGCATTGAGGTTGACCGTAAAATCTTGCGCAGCGGATATTTTCCGATTTATGTTTCCACTACCGATCAGGCCTGTGCGTTGTTTGCCGTGCAGTATACCGTTCGCCCCGAAATTGCGCACGAGCTGCGGCGCATTTCGGCACTGGGCGTTACCATGCTGATCCATAGCACCGACCCCAATTTGACCGAAGAAATGATCTGCGATTATATGGGCCTTTACAGCGATTCGGTCAAGGTTATGAGCAACGCCGGCTGTCATATGTACCAAAACACCGTCACCCATGCAAAAAGCGTGATGGCGCCCGCCGCTTATAAAGGCAATCCCATTGGGCTTGCGGCCATTGTGAGCGCGGCCAACCGCGTCGGGCGTGCGGATCTGATTTTAACGGTATTGTACGCGCTGGCCGCGGTGCTGGGTACGGTGCTGTTTACCTATATCTCGTTTGACGGCAACGGTTCGCTTGTCGGCAGTGCGACCGTGCTTTTGTATCAACTGGCCTGTACCGTGATATCCTATATTCTGTATTTGATCGAAAGGCCTTAACCACAAAAAGAGGCGTGTTCAGCATTTGCCTGTTTAGGAGGAATTTTTATGTGTGAGAAGAAAAAGTTTTATATTACCACCGCTATTGCCTATACCTCACGAAAACCGCACATCGGTAATGCGTATGATATTGTATTGGCGGATATGATCGCGCGGTATAAACGCCAGCAGGGGTATGAGGTGTTTTTGCAGACCGGGTCGGACGAACACGGCCAAAAGATCGAAGAATACGCCAAGGCGGCGGGTATTTCACCCAAGGAATATGTGGACGGCGTTTCGGGACAGATCAAAGCGGTGTGGGATAGCCTGAATACCAGTTACGATAAATTTATTCGCACCACCGACGCCGACCATGAGGCGGTCATTCAAAAGATTTTTCAAAAGCTTTATGATAAGGGCGATATTTACAAAAGCGAATATGAGGGGAAGTATTGCGTTCCCTGCGAATCCTTTTTTACCGCTTCGCAGTTGGTAGACGGCAAATGCCCCGATTGCGGGCGTGAGGTTACCGACGCCAAGGAGGAAGCATATTTTCTGCGCCTGAGTAAATATCAGGATCGCTTGATTCGTTATTATGAGGAAAATCCTGATTTTATTAAGCCCGAATCCCGTAAAAATGAGATGATCAACAACTTTTTAAAGCCGGGTCTTGAGGATCTTTGCGTTTCGCGCAGTTCCTTTACCTGGGGCGTGCCGGTGCCGTTTGACGGGAAACATGTGATCTATGTGTGGATCGACGCGCTTTCCAACTATATCACCGGGATCGGCTATGATCCCGACGGATCGACCGAACAGTTTAAGGCGCTTTGGCCGGCCGATCTGCATGTCATTGGAAAGGACATCGTGCGGTTCCATACCATCTATTGGCCCATCATTTTAATGGCGCTCGATCTGCCGTTGCCAAAGCAGGTGCTCGGTCACCCGTGGCTGCTGGTTGGGGAAGATAAAATGTCAAAATCCCGCGGCAATGTGATTTATGCCGATGACATGGCCGCACGATTCGGTTCTGACGCGGTGCGGTATTATCTGCTTTCCGAAATGCCCTTCGCGCAGGATGGCACCATCACCTACGAAAGCTTTATCGCCAAATACAACACCGATCTTGCCAACACGCTGGGCAATTTAGTCAATCGTTCGGTGGCGATGACCGGCAAATACTTTGGCGGCAAGGTGCAAAAAAGCAACCCGACAGATGAAACCTCGCGTGAATTGCTTGCGGCGGCGGAGCAGACCGTTGCGCGGTATCACGAGTTGATGGAAAACTACCGCAATGCGGATGTGTGCGACGCGGTGATGAATCTTGCCCGCCGTTGTAATAAATATATCGATGAAACCGCCCCCTGGGCGCTCGCCAAAGACGAGGAGAAACGCGCAGAGCTGGAAAATGTACTGTATAACCTGTTAGAGTGCATTCGCCTGCTTGGGGTCATGTTAAAACCGATTACGCCTATCAGCGCCGCCGGCATTATGGAACAATTGGGTTGCCAAAATGAAGAGGAAATTTTCGGTGCGCAGGAACGTTATACGGTGGGAAGCCCCGTGCCGCTGTTTGCCCGGCTGGACGCCGAAAAGGTGCTGGCTGAGATTGCGGCGGAGCAGGAAAAAGCGGAAGAACCGCCCGAAAATGTTACCACACTGGCTGAAATCAGCATAGAAGATTTTGCAAAGATCGAATTAAAAACGGCCAAGGTCATTGCCTGTGAGCCTATCCCCAAAGCAAAAAAACTGCTCAAATTGACGTTGGATGACGGGTCCGCGACCGAGCGGACGGTGGCTTCGGGCATAGCGGCAGCTTATACGCCCGAGGATTTGATCGGTCACACCGTTGTGGTGGTAGCCAATTTAAAGCCCGCCAAGCTGTGCGGTGTGGAATCGGCCGGAATGATTTTAGCCGCCGATTGTGAAAATGGCGTGAAGGTTTTGTTTGCCGATGATATCCCGGTGGGAAGCAAAGTGCGGTAATGGATTTTTTGGAACCAAATCCCGAAACGGAACCGCTGATTTTTGACAGCCACGCTCATTATGACGACCCGAAGTTTGACGAGGTGCGGGAGGAACTTTTATCCGCCCTGCCCCGGTGCGGCGTGTCGGGGGCGGTCACCTGTGGGTGCGATCAAGCCTCCTCCCATGCGGCCATGCGTCTTGCGGAGCAATATGAATATCTTTATTTCGCGGCGGGCATTCACCCTGAAAATATCGAAAGCGGCTCGACCGTGAGTGAGATCCGGCCGTTCCTTTCTCACCCGAAATGCGTAGCGATTGGAGAAATCGGGCTGGATTATTATTGGCGGCAGGACAATAAGCCGGAGCAAATCGCGCTATTTGAGCAACAACTGGCATTGGCAAACCGATTGGAACTTCCGGTTATTGTGCATGACCGTGAGGCGCACGCCGACACATTGGCGCTCCTGCAAAAGCATCGTCCTTGCGGGGTGGTACACAGCTTTTCCGGCAGTGTGGAAATGGCCAAAGAGCTGCTTTCAATCGGGCTTTATATCGGCGTTGGCGGCGTGGTTACCTTTCGCAATGCCAAAAAACTGCCCGATGTGGTGCGCATGCTCCCGGCTGATCGCCTGTTGCTGGAGACCGACGCGCCCTACTTGGCTCCTGTGCCTTATCGCGGCAAATTGAATCATTCTGCCATGATTTTGCTGACGGCGCAGGCGGTCGCCGCTATCCGCGGTGTTTCTGTTCGGGAAATTTTAAAAACGACCGACCAAAACGCAAAAAAAATGTTTGGTTTGCCTGTATAATTCACTCTCTTTCTGCCGATAATAGGCTTGAAAGCGGGGTGACTTTTCATGGAAGGCAAGAATAAAAAGAATCAGAATCAGGATAAGGATCAAGTACAAAACGATCAGAAGAACTGCGAAAATAAAGCGGACGATTGTAAATAAGATCCTCCTGTTTTCTCAACATGAGAGTACCGATATCGGTATAAGCAAGAAACCGGGCAACCTTTTCAGGCTGCCCGGTTTTTTCGGGGGCTGTCTTAACGTGACAGCCCCGCTATACATTTTAATGAGCTTACAGGTGTTTCAGAATCTCGTTATTTTGCGAGATGATATGCCCGATGGCATAAATCAAAAACAGGGTGATGAGTGCAAGCAATGCGCCCGCGACCAATACACACAGGGCGATCAAGGTAAAGGTATGATCCAATTTCCAAAGAATCAAAGCACCCGCCGCGAAGATCAGCAATACCGCAAGGGATACCAAAAACGCAATGGTTTTAACCACCTTGTCCAAGTGGCGAAACACACCGTTGCCGTAGTTTTGTATGGACCGTTTGACGGTGCCGCTTTTTTTGGAAGAGGAACGAATGTCCTCATAAACAAACGTTGGCTGTTGTTCGTTCAAGGGAAGAAACTCCTTTCAAATCGGGATCACCCGGGGAATGCCTTGATGCGGTGTATAAGAGTACTAAACTTGTAATGATGGTTCGTAATCAAACCGGTTCGTATAATTGGGTGCGTAGCGGCTTACAACCGTTTGACACCCACGGTCACGGGTTCGCCGTTCAGATCCCATTCTTTCGTAAAGCCCTCCGGGGCGGAGACGGTCAGGCGGTCAGCCAGTGTGTCGCCCATAATGGCGGAGGCGCATTTTTCGGCAATGGCACAAACCTTTTCACTGCCGGTTATGGTGACGACAATGTGATCGGTTACATTGAAATCAGCCTCTTTGCGCATGGTTTGGATCTTGCTGATGAGCTCCCGCACAAAGCCTTCCTCAATCAGTTCAGGGGTCAGGGTAGTATCAATCGCGACGGTAATGCCGCGGTCGGTCATGGTGTAAAATCCTTCCTTTTGCTCGGTGTCGATCAACAGATCTTCAGCCGCAAGGCTTACTTCGCCGGAGGGTAAAGAAAGGCTAAGCACGCCGGTTTGGTCAAGCGCAGTCTTGGCGGCGGCGCCGTCAATTTCAGCAAGTGCGGTGCGAATTTCGTTCAACTGTTTGCCAAATTTCGGCCCCACGGTTTTTAACTGCGGTTTAAAGCGATAGCTTACAAAATCATCTACCTTGTCGGTGAAACGAACCGACTTGATGTTCAATTCGTCCTTAATGATATCGGTATACAGCGCATCAAGGCCGCTGTCAAGCTTGACATACATTGTGGCCAGGGGCTGGCGGTTTTTGATAGCCGAGCCGTTACGCGCAGCGCGCCCCAACACCACGATCTGCAAAACTTCTTCCATGTTGTCTTCGAGCGTTTGATCGATCATGGCGTCATCCGCCACGGGAAAATCGCACAGATGCACGCTTTCGGGCGCGGCGGCGTCAACGCTGCGTACCAAATTTTGATAGATGCTTTCGCTCATGAAGGGAATCATGGGCGCGGCGGCTTTGACCGTGGTGACAAGCGCCGTGTACAGAGTCATGTAAGCGGCGATCTTATCCGCCGGGAGACCCTGCACCCAGTAGCGCTCGCGGCCGCGGCGAACATACCAGTTGCTCATTTCATCCACAAATTCCTGCAAAGCGCGCGCCGCCTCAGGAATACGGTAGTTTTCCAAATTTTCATCCACCGTTTTTACCATGGAATGCAGGCGCGACAGCAACCAGCGATCCATCACCGACAATTCGCAATCGGTCAAACGGTATCGGGTGGGGTCAAACGCGTCAATATTGGCGTAAAGCACATAAAACGCATAGGTGTTCCAAAGCGTTCCCATAAATTTACGCTGGCCTTCGACCACGGCCTTATCGTGAAAACGGTTAGGCAGCCAAGGGGCGGAGTTGGTGTAGAAATACCAGCGAATCGCATCGGCCCCGAATTTTTCCAACGCGTCAAACGGATCGACCGCATTGCCTTTGGATTTGCTCATTTTTTGGCCGTTTTCGTCCTGTACATGCCCCAGCACAATAACGTTACGATAGGGCGCTTTGTTGAAGATCAGGGTCGAAATGGCAAGCAAGGAATAGAACCAACCGCGGGTTTGATCGACCGCCTCGGAAATAAAATCGGCCGGGAACTGCGATTCAAACAGTTCCTTGTTTTCAAACGGGTAATGGTGCTGGGCGAAGGGCATGGAGCCGGAATCGAACCAGCAGTCAATCACCTCGGGCACACGGTGCATTTCTTTGCCGCAGTGGGGGCAGGGAATGGTCACCGCATCAATATACGGGCGGTGAAGCTCGATCTCATCGGGACAGTTGTTCGACAGTTCTTTCAGCTCCGCAATGCTGCCGATCGCATGCATATGCCCGCACTCGCATTGCCAGATGTTGAGCGGCGTACCCCAATAACGGTTACGCGAAATACCCCAGTCCTGCACATTTTGCAGCCAATCGCCGAAACGGCCTTTGCCGATGCTTTCGGGAATCCAGTTAATGGTGTTGTTATTGCGAATCAAATCGTCGCGCACGGCGGTCATTTTAATAAACCATGATTCACGCGCGTAGTAAATAAGGGGGGTGTCACAGCGCCAGCAGAAGGGATAATCATGCTCGAATTTGGGCGCGCTGAACAAAAGACTCATTTTGTCAAGGTCTTGCAGTACCAGCGGATCGGCGTCCTTCACAAATTTGCCGGCGTAAGGGGTCTCTTCGGTCAGGTTACCCTTACTGTCCACAAACTGAACAAAGGGTAAATCATACCGGCGGCCCACACGTGCGTCGTCTTCACCGAAAGCGGGCGCACAGTGAACAATGCCCGTGCCGTCGGTCATGGTGACGTAAGCGTCGCACATCACAAAATGCGCTTTTTTATTCTGTTTTTCACAAACCGGTTTTACAAAGTCAAAAAGCGGTTCATATTCTTTATATTCAAGCGATTGCCCCGGAAATTCTTCTATGATTTCGTAAGCGGGCGCACCGTCTTTCGAAAGACTGCCAAGCACGCTGTCCAGCAGGGCTTTGGCCATGTAATAGGTATAGCCGTCGGCCGCATGGACTTTGCAATAGGTCTCATCCGGATTTACGCACAGCGCCACATTGGAGGGCAGGGTCCAGGGGGTGGTGGTCCAGGCTAAAAAGTAGGCGTCCTCCCCGGAAACGCGAAAACGAACAACGGCGCTGCGCTCTTTCACGGCTTTATAGCCCTGCGCCACTTCGTGAGAAGAAAGCGGCGTTCCGCAACGGGGGCAATAGGGGACGATTTTAAAGCCCTTATACAAAAGGCCTTTATCATAAATCTGTTTCAGTGCCCACCATTCCGATTCAATAAAATCGTTGTGGTAGGTGACGTAAGGATCGTCCATATCCGCCCAAAAACCGACGGTCTTGGAAAAATCCTCCCACATGCCTTTGTATTTCCAGACGCTTTCTTTACAATGGTCAATAAACGGTTCCAGCCCGTATTGCTCAATTTGCTCCTTGCCGTCTAACCCTAAGAGCTTTTCAACCTCCAGCTCTACGGGAAGACCGTGGGTATCCCACCCGGCTTTTCGCGGCACCATATAGCCCTTCATAGTGCGGTAACGCGGGATCATATCTTTGATTACGCGGGTCAGCACATGGCCGATATGCGGCTTGCCGTTGGCTGTGGGCGGGCCATCGTAAAAGACGTAAGGTTCGCCTTTTGCGCGGGAATCGATGCTCTTTTCAAAGATCTTTTCATCGTCCCAAAATTGTTTGATTTTTTTCTCTTCTTCCACAAAGTTTAAATTAGGGGAGATGCTTTTGTACACCGTCAATTACTCCTTATGTTACAAAACATTTAGGTAATTGCGAAATAGATAATTTCGCAATTACAATTAGTAATTAGTAATTAGGAATTAGGAATTTATGATAAAGTCCTTTTGAGCTTTTTAATGATTATATTCATAATTTACAAATAATTCCTAATTTCTCATTCCTAATTCCTCATTGCGATTGCATTTCGCAATCGCCTATTACAAAACATTAAAAGAAAGGCCCTATCTGATATGGGATAAGGCCGTTTGATATCCGTAAAACAAAAATTATTCTTTTGCCGAGGGAATTTGTTGCTTTAAGGCCGCACGAGTTTTTCTGACTTCGCCCAGATTGGCGGTCAGACCCTCATCAGCACGGCGCATAATATCGTCTACAAAGTCTTGTGCGGCTTTTTTCATTTCGCGGCTTTTGGTTTGGGCGTTGGTAATGATCTCGGCCGCTTTTTGCTGTGCCAGTTTCACAATTTCTTCCTGCGCGGCAAGCGCCTTGGCACGTTCTTCGGCGCTGCGGATAATGCCGTCGGCTTCGCGTTTGGCGTTTTGGATAATATCGGCACGGTC
>CAJOQU010000095.1 GCA_905236975.1 uncultured Clostridia bacterium | reverse complement strand
ATCGGGGATTCGAACCCTGAGAGGGCGCAGAGCAAAATTCTGAAAACCGGTATCTCGATAAACCGCGGCGCGGAAACAAGATGTTCCCGCGCCGATTGATTTTCTTTTTAATCTAAATCTTTTCCGCAGCAGCGTTTATATTTTTTACCGCTCCCGCAAGGGCAAAGAGCATTTTTGCTGACCGCGCCGTGCCCTCTGACCGTTTGGGGTTTATCGCCGGTGCCGGTTTCCTCGGCCACCTTTTCGCGTTTGACTTCTTCATCGCGGCGGACGCGAACGGTCAGCACCCATTTGGATGTTTGCTCGCGAATGGTGTTGGTCATGGCCTCGAACATATCGTAGCTGTCATTGCGGTATTCCACCACCGGGTCGTGTTGACCGTAAGCACGAAGACCAATACCCTGCCGCAGCTGATCCATCGCATCAATGTGATCCATCCAGTTGCTGTCAACGCTGCGCAGCAGCATGACCCGCTCGATTTCACGCATCATCTCGCTGCCGAACTCGGCCTCCCGCTTCTCATAGCGATCATGCGCCTCTGCTTTGAGCTTTTCGGCCACCTCTTCACGCGAAGTATTGCCCAATTCCTCGGGGGTAAAGTGCAGGTCTTCCGGGGTCGTGACCCAACCCGCAAAGTATTCCCGCAGGCCGGTCAAATCCCAATTATCGTGCACCGCGTCATCGGCCAAAAAGATCTTGCAGTATTCCTCAATGGTCTCGTCGATCATCTTCTGCACGGTCTCTTTCAGGTTCTCGCCGTCCAACACGCGGTTACGCTGGGTGTAAATCAGCTCGCGCTGTTTGTTCATGACGTCATCGTATTGCAGCACGTTTTTCCGGATGGCAAAGTTCATGCCTTCCTTCTTTTTCTGCGCGTTTTCAATGGTGCGCGACAGCATGCCGCTTTCAAGCGGCGTGTCTTCCTCGACCCGCAAAGTCTCCATCATATTGGAAATGCGCTCGCCGCCGAAAAGACGCATCAAGTCGTCCTCAAGCGACACAAAGAACTGCGTATTACCGGGGTCGCCCTGACGACCGGCACGCCCGCGCAGCTGGTTATCGATCCGGCGGGAATCGTGCCGTTCGGTACCGATGATGGCAAGTCCGCCCGCGGCCTTGACCTGCTCGGCTTCGGGAGCGATTTCCTGTTTAAAACGATCATAATACTGCGTAAATTTCTCCCGTGCGGCGATAATATCGGGATCGTCCGTCTCGGCAAAACCGGTGGCTTCCACGATCATTTCCTCACTGAGTCCATCGTGCTTTAAGGCCGCTTTTGCCAAATATTCGGCGTTACCGCCCAGCATGATATCGGTACCGCGCCCGGCCATGTTGGTGGCAATGGTCACCGCGCCGAGCTTACCGGCCTGGGCGATGATTTCGGCCTCTTTTTCATGGTGCTTGGCGTTCAAAACATTGTGCTTAACGCCCCGGCGTTTGAGCATGCCTGACAGCAGTTCGGATTTTTCAATGGTCACTGTGCCGACCAGTACCGGCTGTCCCTTTTCGTGGCAGGCGATGATTTTATCGATCACGGCGTTGAATTTTGCCTTTTCGGTTTTATAAACCACATCGTTTTCATCCATACGGGCAATGGGTTTATTGGTGGGAATTTCGATCACATCCAATTGATAGATCTGCTGAAATTCCGTCTCCTCGGTCATGGCGGTACCCGTCATACCCGAAAGCTTTCCGTAAAGGCGGAAGAAGTTTTGGAAGGTAATGGTGGCAAGGGTCTTAGACTCGCGCGCGACCTTCACGCCCTCCTTGGCCTCAATGGCCTGATGCAGACCCTCGTTATACCGTCTGCCATACATCAAACGGCCGGTAAACTCGTCTACAATAATAACCTCGCCGTCTTTGACCACATAATCCACGTCCCGTTTCATAACGCCGTGAGCGCGGATGGCTTGATTGATGTGGTGGGCGATCGCGATGTTTTCGGTATCGTTTAAATTCTCAATATCAAAATACGTTTCGGCCTTTTTCACACCCGACGGAGTCAGGGTGGCGGTATTAGCCTTTTCGTCCACCACATAATCGCCGTCGTAATCGGCCTCTTCGTCGCTGGCCTTATCGTCCATTTCCTTGACCTTGACCATTTTAAGGCTTAAAGCAAAACGATTGGCACGGGTGTAAAGGTCGGTGGATTTATCGCTTTGGCCTGAAATAATGAGCGGCGTGCGCGCTTCATCGATCAAAATGGAATCGACCTCGTCCACAATGGCGAAATGATGCCCGCGCTGCACCTTTTGCTCCTTATAAATGACCATGTTGTCACGCAGATAGTCAAATCCCAGTTCGTTGTTGGTACAATAGGTAATATCGGCGTTGTAGGCGGCGGTCTTTTCGTCTTTATCCATCCCATGGATAATCAGCCCGACTTCTAACCCCAAAAAGCGGTAGAGCTTGCCCATCCACTCCGAGTCACGCTTGGCAAGATAATCGTTGACCGTAACAATATGCACGCCCTTGCCGGAAAGAGCATTCAAATACGCCGGCAAAGTCGCCACCAAGGTTTTGCCTTCACCGGTCTTCATTTCGGCAATGCGCCCCTGATGCAGCACAATACCGCCGATGATCTGCACCGGGAAATGGCGCATGCCAAGCACCCTGTCGGCCGCCTCCCGGCAGGTGGCAAAGGCTTCGGGCAAAAGGTCATCCAGCGTTTCCCCCGCGGCCAAACGGTCTTTGAATTCCTGCGTTTTATGACGCAGTTGGTCATCAGACAAGGCACGGTATTCGTCCTCTAACTCCAACACCTTTTTTTGAAGCGGTAAAATTCTTTTGATCTCTTTTTCGCTGTAATTGCCAAACAGCGCTTTTAACACATTCATAATACTCTCCATTCTGCCGCTTTTTCCAGCACAAACAGGTTACGAAATCTCCCACAGCGGCAACCGGAGATGAACCTGATGCGTTTTGCGATGGCCGCACCCGTGATGCAGCAGGCAAAACGCCGCTATAACCCTCTATTTAAAACGGATTTGATCGTTTTCGCGATAAAGCCCTGCCGAAAGAGTAACCTCACCCTCACGGCTGATAAAGACCGCCTCGGTCTCTCGGGTGGAATTGATGAGCGAAAGACCTTCTTCGGTTCCAAGCAACATACAAACGGTGGAAAGCGCGTCGCAGTCCATTGCGCAGAGGTTGCTGCCCAGAACCGTGACCGAGGCCAATTCATTTTCCACCCCAACGCCGGTTGCCGGGTCGAGAATGTGGTGGTAAAACGCGCCGTCCTGCTTGATATACCGTTGATCAATGCCCGAGGTCACCGCACAGCCATCACACAAAGGAACAGCCAACAGCACGGTGTTTTTAAACGGGGTTTTGATCCCCACCGTATATTCCCCGATCACGGAAATGCTGCCGCCGAGGTTGACCAGCGCCTTTTCCACATTGTTTTCTTTGAAATAGTCGATCACGCGGTCCGCCACATAGCCCTTGGCAATGCCGCCAAGATCGATCTTTTTGCCGTTCAGTGCAATGGCGTCTTCCCGCACGGAAATACTGTGATAATCCACATTTTGAAGCGCCGCGGCGATTTCATCACGGTTGGGAACGACCTTGTTTTGAAAATCCCACAACATACTGACGGGACAAATGGTAATATCAAACCGACCGCCCGACAGTTCGGCGTAATACAATGCCCGATCCACAACCCTGAGGGTATGCGCCGATACAGGGACAAATCCTTCCGCCGCGTTTAAACGGGAAACATCGCTGTTTTCAACCGTGCGGCTGAGCGTTTTTTCCAGTTCCTCACACAAAGCAAAAGCGCCGTTCAGCGTTTGATCACTGCAATCGGCGGTGATCTGCGCTACGGTGTTAAGCAGAAAGCGGCTTTCGCTATTTTCCTGCCCGTTTTGTGTACAGCCGCACAGCAACAGCAGGAACAAAAGCATAGGTAACGTTCCATTTTTCCTCATATCTGCCATTATACAATGTTTTGCTTTTTTTGTAAAGACAAACTTAACACGAAACCGTTGCTTCAAAAAAAATTAAAATTTCGTTAAAAAATTGTCGAAAAGGTCTTTTCAAATTCAAAAGGATATGTTATACTGTATAAGCATGTGTGGGAATATGCTCTTTTTGGGGATATACCCCGCATACAGTAATTAAAGGAGGATCTAAGTTCATGCTAAAGAAAACCAGCAAGCTTCCCTTCAAGGGAACCCCTGAGCAGGAACAAAAGCTGAAAGCCGTGATCGAAGCGAGCAAGCACGATAAAAGCCTGCTGATGTCGGTCATGCAGCAAGCGCAGGACATTTACGGTTACCTTCCCGTAGAGGTGCAGACCATGATCGCGGAAGGAATGGATGTGCCGCTTGAAAAGGTTTACGGGGTAGCTACTTTCTACGCGCAGTTCGCCCTATGTCCCAAAGGAGAATATAACATTTCGGTATGTCTCGGCACAGCCTGTTATGTCAAGGGTTCGGGCGATATTTTCAACAAGCTTAGTGAAAAGCTCGGCATTGGGGCGGATGAATGCACCGAAGACGGCAAGTTTTCGCTGACCGCCTGCCGCTGTATCGGCGCCTGCGGTCTGGCTCCTGTTATGACCGTGAACGACGAAGTATACGGCCGTCTGACGGTGGACGATGTTGACGATATTTTAAAGAAATACGGTAAATAAGGGCGTTCCGCCCTTTAAGCGGTTTCAATTTTCCTTGAAAGGATCCACGTTCTGTATGAAAATCTGTACGATCAAAGAATTGCTTGAGGCCGAGGTCATCTGCGGCGAAGACGGATTGTCCCGCCATGTGTATTCGGCCTGCGGGAGCGACATGATGAGCGATGTACT
>CAJOQU010000094.1 GCA_905236975.1 uncultured Clostridia bacterium | reverse complement strand
TGTTTTATGTTTCTGTGCCGTTGGTGTTAATTTAATAAAAGACGGACTGACAACATGGGTGCCATCTATACTAAAAGAAGAAGGATCGGTGTCGGACTCCATATCTATTCTGTTAACCCTTTTTCTTCCAATGGTGGCAATAGCCGGAAATGCCTTTGCACTTTCAATGCATAATAAAATCCCTGATTATGTAAAAAATTGTATGACCGTATTTGTAATTGCAATGGTGATTATAGGGATTATCATAGGTGGATTGTCGCTTAAAAATGTTGTACTTATGTTAGCGGGAATGGTTGTTGTCAATTTTTTGATATCGAGCTTGAACAGTCTTATCACAAGCATATTCCCTATGTATATGCGCGAACATATAAATTCAGGTCGTTGGGCGGGCATTCTAAACGGTTTTTGTTATATGGGCAGTACGATCAGCTCTTATGGATTGGGAACGATAGCTGATTGCTATGGATGGAGTGCTGTGTTTTGGTGTTTATTTGCTGTATGTGCTGTTATTGCAGGTGTATGCGGCGGATATATCTTTTTTCAGTGTAAATTGCAAAATACGATAGTGTGAATAAATCCCTGCGTTTTTTTGCGTCCCGACCCGAATAGGATCTGCACGCAGAAAAAAACGCAGAAAAAAATTCAAATTTTTACGCCGAAATGCTTGTCTTTTTGCTGTTTTGTTGGTATAATATCATTGATCGATCTGAAAGGAGTCTGTTTATGAACTATTCAAAAGAAGTAGAAAACATGTGTTCCCTTGTCAAGGGCGCATACCACGGGCCCGCCCCCATTCCCGAAGAAGGCAAATGGGTACAGGCCAAGGAAATAAAAGATATTTCGGGTCTTACCCACGGTATCGGCTGGTGCGCACCGCAGCAGGGCGCCTGCAAGCTGACCCTGAACGTGAAGGACGGCATCATTGAAGAAGCACTGGTGGAAACCGTCGGATGTTCCGGCATGACCCACTCGGCCGCCATGGCCACCGAGATTTTGGTGGGCAAAACCATTTTAGAGGCGCTCAACACCGACCTGGTGTGCGATGCCATCAACACCGCCATGCGCGAGCTGTTTTTGCAGATCGTCTACGGCCGCACCCAAACCGCCTTTTCCGAAGGTGGCTTACCCATCGGCGCGGGTCTGGAGGATCTGGGCAAGGGTCTGCGTTCGCAAACCGGCACCACCTATGCCACCTCGGCCAAGGGTCCGCGTTATTTGGAGCTGGCCGAAGGCTATATCACCCAAATCGCGGTGGATGAAGAAGGCACCATCATTGGCTACAAGTTCGTTCACCTGGGCAAAATGATGGATATGATCAAAAAAGGCATCTCGGCTGACGAGGCGCTTGCCAAAGCCAGCGGTCAATACGGCCGTGTGGACGACGCTGCCCGCCTGATCGACCCGCGCGAAGAATAAAAAGGAGGAAACCGAACATGGCTTTATTTGAAAGTTACGAAAGAAGAATTGACCAAATCAACGCGGAGCTTGCCAAGCACGGCATTTCCTCCCTGGAAGAAGCAAAACAAATCTGCGATGACGCCGGGGTAGACGCTTACGGCATTGTCAAAGGCATTCAGCCCATCTGTTTTGAAAACGCAGCATGGGCTTACATTGTAGGATGCGCCATTGCACTGAAGGACGGCGTGAAGAACGCCGCCGAAGCCGCCGAAAAGATCGGCTTGGGGCTGCAATCCTTCTGTATTCCCGGTTCTGTGGCGGACGACCGCAAGGTCGGCCTTGGTCACGGCAATTTGGGCGCCATGCTTCTGCGTGAAGAGACCAAGTGCTTTGCCTTTTTGGCAGGTCATGAATCCTTTGCCGCGGCGGAGGGCGCCATCGGCCTTGCCCGCAGCGCCAACAAAGCGCGTAAAGAGCCCCTGCGCGTGATTTTGAACGGTCTTGGAAAGGACGCGGCCAAGATCATTTCCCGCATCAACGGCTTTACCTATGTGCAAACCAAGTTTGATTATTACACCGGAAACCTTGAAATTGTGGAAGAGACCGCCTACTCCAAGGGCGAGCGCGCCAAGGTGCGCTGCTACGGTGCGGACGATGTGCGCGAAGGCGTGGCCATCATGCATAAAGAAGGCGTGGATGTTTCCATCACCGGTAACTCGACCAACCCGACCCGCTTCCAGCACCCGGTCGCCGGCACCTACAAAAAAGAGTGTATAGAGCAAGGCAAAAAGTATTTCTCGGTGGCATCGGGCGGCGGCACCGGCCGTACCCTGCACCCCGACAACATGGGCGCTGGCCCTGCCTCTTACGGCATGACTGACACCATGGGCCGCATGCATTCCGACGCGCAGTTTGCCGGTTCTTCCTCGGTTCCGGCTCACGTGGAAATGATGGGCTTGATCGGCGCGGGCAACAACCCGATGGTCGGCATGACCGTGGCATGCGCCGTGGCCGTGAACGAAGCGCTGAATAAATAAGCTTATTTCTTACCAAATTGATCTTCAAAAGGAGCGGAATTTCGGTTCTGCTCCTTTTTTGTGTTGCTATTACGGGAAAAATATGCTAAAATAATGGTATTCTGTATATCAAAGGGGATTCATCAAATGAAAACAGTGGTATCCGTCATCGGAAAGGACGCGGTCGGCATTATCGCCGAAGTCAGCGCGGTTTGCACCGAATGCAACGCGAATATTGTGGACATCACCCAATCGGTCATGCAGGAGATGTTCGTGATGGTCATGCTGACCGAGATCAAAGACCTGAACTGCTCGTTCACCGCGTTTTCCGATAAAATGAAAGCGCTTGGGCAAAACCGCGGGCTTGACATCCGGGTCATGCACGAGGATGTGTTCAACTCCATGCACCGTATATAAGGAGCCGCGGCCATGATCAATCTGCACGATATTATGGAGACCATCAACATGATCTCCGAAGAAAATTTAGACATTCGCACCATCACCATGGGCATTTCCCTGCTTGACTGTGCTGACAGCGATATCCGGCGTTCTTGTGATAAGGTATATGACAAAATCACCCGCCTTGCGGGAAACCTTGTCAAAACCGGCGAAGACATTGAGCGCGAATATGGCATTCCCATTATTAACAAGCGGATTTCAGTCACCCCCATTTCCCTGTTGGCGGCGTCTGGCGGCGACCCGCTGCTTTATGCCAAAACCTTGCAAAAGGCCGCCGACGCAACCGGTGTGAACTTCATTGGCGGGTATTCCGCTTTGGTACATAAAGGTTTTTCGGC
>CAJOQU010000093.1 GCA_905236975.1 uncultured Clostridia bacterium | reverse complement strand
CCGCCGTTGCCGGGCAGGGCGTAGATGGTCTCTACCGCGGGGTTTTTTTGATTTTTTGAATGACGGCGTGTTCCCGGCCGCCGCTGCCGATGACCATGATTTTCATATTGATCACCCTTGTACGCTTAATGATGGAACAGTCGCATGCCGGTGAAGGCCATGACCATGCCATAGCGGTCACAGCAGTCTATTACGGCGCTGTCCCGCACCGAACCGCCCGGCTGGGCAATATAGCGCACGCCGCTGCGGGCGGCACGCTCAATGTTGTCGCTGAAGGGGAAGAAAGCATCAGACCCCAGCGCCACATCCTGCCGGGTGGCAAGATAAGCTTTTTGCTCCTTACGGGTAAAGGGCGCGGGTCGGGTGGTAAAGTATTTTTGCCAAATGCCTTCGGCGCAAACGTCTTCCTCATTTTGGTTGATATAACCGTCGATCACATTGTCGCGGTCAGGGCGGCCAAGGTCGGGGCGGAAGGGAAGTTCTAAAACCTGCTTGCTTTGACGCAAAAACCAGGTGTCGGCCTTGGAACCGGCAAGCCGTGTGCAATGAATGCGCGATTGCTGACCTGCACCCACGCCGATGGCCTGCCCGTTATACGCAAAGCAAACCGAGTTGGATTGGGTGTATTTTAAGGTGATCAGCGAAATAATGAGATCACGCACGGCGCTGTCGGGCAGGTCTTTGTTGGCGGTCACCCGGTTGGAAAGCAGAGCGCGGTCAATTTTGAAATTGTTGCGGCCTTGCTCAAAGGTGACGCCGTAGACCTGCTTGGTCTCCTGCGCGGCGGGAACATAGTCGGGGTCGATTTGTACAATATTGTAATTACCCTTGCGTTTGGTTTTTAAAATGGCCAGCGCCTCGTCGGTGTAGCCGGGTGCGATGATGCCGTCGGATACCTCGCGTTTGATAAGCGTGGCGGTCAATGCGTCGCATTCATCGGAAAGGGCGACCCAATCCCCAAACGAGCACATGCGGTCGGTACCGCGTGCGCGGGCATAGGCGCAGGCAAGGGGGGAGGATTCCAGATTTTCAATATCCTCTGCAAAGCAGGCTTTTTTCAGGTCGTCCGAAAGGGGAAGACCGACCGCCGCCGAGGTGGGGCTGACATGCTTAAAGGAGGTGACGGCGGGCAGTCCCAGCGCCTCTTTCAGTTCCTTGACCAGTTGGTAGGAATTGAGCGCGTCTAAAAAGTTGATATAGCCCGGCTTGCCGTTCAAAATGGTGAGCGGCAGGTCGCCGCCGTCTTTCATATAGATTTTAGCGGGCTTTTGGTTGGGGTTACAGCCGTATTTCAGTTCAAATTCTTTCATTTTTCAGAGCCTCCCGTTTGGTTTTTGTTGTACAGTCGGTTTTCGGTCTCACCGGTGGCAAGATCCGTATAACGAACATAAAGGGAAATTTTGTTTTCGCTGTCCAGCGCTTCCCACAAACGCCCGGCAAAGGAGTCAATATTGCCCGTGATCGACACCCGCTCCGGCTCGCCCGTAAAGGTGGGCAATGGGTCGCCGTCGCATACATAGGTATGAAGAAAATGGCCGAGCCCCGGCATGCTCGGGTAGGAAAATCCGTACCGTGCGCAGGCGCTTCCCGTTTCATCTATGCTTTTTAAAATGCTCATGCGGTAGGAAAAGTCCCCGTCGGCAAAGGTCAGCAGGGCGCTGATGCGGGGGGTAAAATTGGGCGCATCCGGCTCAAATGAACGGCTTTCAAGCGCCTCAAAAAACGAGAGACCGTTTTGCAGGCCGTCATACACGGTATCGGTTTGGTCGCCGTTGGTGATGATCAGGTGGTTTTGGATTGAGCGGATGGCCGAATAAATGATCAGGCTGGGGTCTTCCACCTTGGAGCTGTCAAACGGTTCGGTTTTGACCGTGCCGTTCTGTTCGGTAAACACCCGGTTGCGGGAGTTGGCACTGCGCCCCATAATGAAATAGGCGGCGACGGCATGCTTGCCGTCTTCACTTTTTCCGACAATGATCCCTCTGCCCGCGTAGCGATTATCGGCGATCAATGCGGCCGGATCTTGAATTTGATAAGGATTCATAGCTTATATTTCCTTTCTGCAAGTTGTTTGGATACTTGTTCGGTTGCCTGTGGCAGAATGACCCATTCGGCCTGCTCCATGACCCGTCGCTGCAGGATCTCGGTCGTGTCGCCGGGCAGCACCTCGACTGCTTTTTGCAGGAGGATCTCACCGCCATCGGGAATTTCGTTGACAAAATGCACTGTGGCGCCGGTCACCTTCACGCCCTTTTGCAGTGCCGCCTCATGCACGCGAAGACCATAATACCCTTCGCCGCAGAAGGACGGAATCAGGGACGGGTGCACATTGAGAATGCGACCGGCGTAGCGGGTGGTGAAGTTTTGGCTTAAAATACGCAAAAATCCCGCTAACACAATCAGCTCAATATGATATTCTTCTAAAACGCGGATGATTTCTTCTTCCATGGCCGCGGCGGTGGAAAAATCGCTTTTTAAGACTGTACGGGTGGGAATACCCGCGTTCGCCGCACGGGTCAGGGCATAGGCGTCCGCCTTATCGGAAAGTACAAGGCAAATACGCTTTTAACACTTCATTTACCTGAAACGCCATGGCCTTAATGGTCTCGATCTCCTCACGGGTGGCAAGGTTCAGCGCCAGCGCGTGATAGGAATTGATGAGCGGATCGTGCAGGTCGTCGTTTTTATAAGAAAACTCAATGGTGGGTTCGGCAAACACAATGCCTTCCTCCACGACGTAACGCTTGGCAAAAGAACCGGCAGAAATGTTGCGGATAATGACCTCAAGCGGCACGATCTCCACCTTTTTGACCACCGTTTCGCGATCGTTCAATTCTTCCACAAAGTGGGTGGGCACACCCTGCTTTTCAAGCAGCTGCATCAAATAATTCGACATGCGGTTGTTGACAACGCCCTTGCCGGTAATGGTGCCTTTTTTCTGGCCGTCAAAGGCGGTTGCATCGTCTTTATACGAAACAATGACCTTGTCCGCCTCGTTGGTTTCGAACACTTTTTTTGCCTTGCCTTCGTACAGTTGTGTGGTTTTTTCCATGATCAAAGTCTCCCCAAAAATCCATTACTGATATTGTTGTGAAATTTTTTTATCTTTTTCCAGTACTTTTTGCGCCGCGTTTTGGCGTTGATCGTCTAACCGCTGCGCCAACTCCCGGTCGGTCACGGCCAAAATTTGCGCGCAAAGTAAAGCGGCATTGGCACCCCCGTTGATCGCAACCGTGGCAACCGGAATGCCGGTTGGCATTTGTACGGTCGAAAGAAGGGCGTCAATGCCGTCAAGATGTGAAGAAGAACAGGGGACCCCCACAACAGGTAAAGTCGTGTTTGCCGCGATGCTCCCTGCCAGGTGAGCCGCCATTCCGGCAACTGCAATGATGGCGCCAAAACCGTTTTGACGGGCGTTCTGCGCAAAAGAACGCGCTTCGTTGGGCGTGCGATGCGCTGAAAATACATGTACCTCAAAGGGAATGCCCAACTCTTTTAAGGTTTGTATGGATTTTTCCACTACGGGCAGATCGCTGTCACTGCCCATGACAATGCCTACTTTTTTCATGAACGTCCTCCGGATAAAGCAAAAATTTAAAAAAAGAGCGCACGAAAACCCAAAGGATTTAAGTGCGCCCAGACGGTCGGCATAAAGGAAGGAAAACCTTCCGCAGTATCCTTTGTTTCCCCGCAGTGCTCTGCGAAATTCCGTCAGTTGCAAAGAATACTTTAATTACAACTTTATTATATCAAAAACGCAAATTCCCGTCAAGCGGTGAAAAACAATTTTTATCTTTTCAACAAGAAAATTCGACAAATGATGAAAGGTTTGTCATTCCATTGATTTTTGCGCGCGCTGTACGGCTTTCCGTTTATGGGACTTCATGATCGCGCCGCTTGGATACGGTGGGGTGAGCGTCCGTAATCAACCGGTAACACGGGCAGTCGCGGTCGTGGTCGTTGATGATCCCGCAGGCTTGCAGGTGCGAATAAATCGTGATCGCGCCCACATACTGAAAGCCGCGTTTTTTCATGTCACGGCTGATTTGGTCGGAAAGGCCGTTGCTGACCGGAATGCGGCCGACATCATGCCCTTGGTACAAAATCGTTTTTCCGCCGGAAAAAGACCATATGTAGTCGCAAAGACTGCCGAATTCCTCTCGAATTTTTTGGCAGCATTGAGCATTGTTTATCACTGCACGAATCTTTCGCTCGGAGCGAAGCATGCCATCGGTATTCATAATGCGGTCAACATCGGATTGATTGAAAACGGCGATTTTGTCATAATCAAAGTTTGCAAAGCACCGGCGAAAAATCTCGCGTTTTTTCAACATCAAATCCCAACTTAGTCCGCACTGTAAACATTCCAGCGTGAAATGCTCAAACATGGTGCGGTCGTCATGCACCGGCACGCCCCATTCCGTATCGTGGTAACGCTGCATGACGGCGTTCGTTTTTGCCCACTCGCAATATCCCATCATATGCTCCGTTCCGTCGCTAAAGCAACTTTTTTCTTATTATGAAAGTATATCATTATTATGTGCAATCATTGAGCAAAAGTCAATCCCTGTTTTCAGGGGGAAAGGCAGTATGATAAAACAAAAGAAAGGCGGGGAAACATCATTTTATCATTATAATAAAAAAATATCGTCCTTGGTTGAATAGGGACGATGTTTTTGCGATAACATGAAGAGTTATTAGGCTTACTGTCATTATTTCTGTTTTGTTTTGATGTATTTTTGAGGAGATATACCGGTTATTTTTTTAAAAGTATTACTGAAATGATAAATATCCGAAAAATGCAGTTCTTCTGCGATCTCACCGATAGAGAGCGTATCAAGAAGCAGTAACTGCTTCGCCTTTTCAATGCGATGCTTTTGTCTGAAATCTACGGGGTTTTCTCCGCTGTATTCTCGGAAAAGTTTTCGGAAATACCCTTCACTGACGCCGCAGATCTTAGCAATTTCGTTGAGGGTCAGATCGGAATTATTGTCCATCAGTTCAATGCCTTCACTAATGTATTTGTATTTATGATTTACAACCCTTTTTCGTTGTCTGATGCAGGATACGGCAAGCATTTGATAGATTACCGAAGTGATAATCGGAATACAAACCATGTTTTTATTAAATTCTTCAGCGGCAGATTCCATTGAAAAAGCCAAACTTGAATCAACGTTTTTTATACAAATTTGCGGTGTGAGCGTGGGAGCGATTTCCTCATGATATACATCTTTTAGTTGAAAATGGAACACTACGCTGTCATCCTGATTCGGTGCTGTGTCAAAAAAGTTTACAGTATATTCGATTCCTTTTGACATATATGCCACCTGATTTTTTTTTACCGTTAAAATTTCACCTTCGCTATTTACAATCTTACCGCTGCAATTTTTAAACCAAAGAAGGGTATGGGAGGGCTTTGGTTTATCCAAACAAGAGTAAACATTATCGCGGGAAAACCAGTTTTGTCCTTTTGCAAGCGGTTCGCTTATAAAGAACTCCGTATGATATAATTCTTGAAAAGGTATTATCTTCATAAAACGCCATCCTTATCTTCATGTTACTTACAGTATAACATACATTTTCAAAAATTGAAACGTTTTTTACAAATATTGTGTTGATAATACTATTTATTTTTGCAAGAGTTGTTGATATAATTTATCGGTAAACTGGTTCTTTTGCAGGCTCCGCTTGACAATGGTATGCGTATTGGTCAGGTAGTTCTTCTCGGTTACCCGGAACCAAGGCAAGCCTACCGAAGGATTCTACAAGGGTAAATCAGTAAAATAAAAAAGGAGATAAAAATTATGCAGTATCAGATGAATGAATTTTTGTTTGCCATGATTTTGACCGAACTCGAAGACGCGGTCGGCAAAGAAAATTGTTCAACAAGAGCGATCGACAAGGTGACCCACAGCGTTGATTATTATTGGCTTTCGCGTATGTGGGCGGACAGAGGCTGCCGTATGCCGGAGGCCGACATTGTCGTTTGCCCCGAAAATGCACAAGAAGTTTCAAAGGTGCTTAAAATCGCCAACTACTATAAAATCCCCGTCACCACCTGGGGCGCCGGCGGCGGCACGCAGGGCGGCGCCATTCCGGTCGCAGGCGGCATTGTGCTTGATACCAAACGTATGAACAAGATTTATGAAGTCAATACCGAGGGGATGTACATAGAGTGCGGCACCGGCGCTATTTATAAACATATTGAGTGGGCGGCAAACGAGGTCGGCAAGGCGACCATGCACTATCCGTCTTCCTTGACCTGCTCCACCGTCGGCGGCTTTTTGGCGCACCGCGGCATCGGCGTTTGCTCAACCAAGTACGGCAAAATCGACGATATGGTACTGCAAATGGAGGTGGTACTGCCGAACGGCGATATTATCAACACCTCTTCCGCGCCGAAGCACGCGGCAGGACCTGACCTTAATCAGATATTTATCGGGTCGGAAGGCACGCTCGGCATCATCACCAAGGCGCAAATCCGCATTTTCGACCAGCCCGAAGTTCGGCGCTTCCGCGGTTTTCTGTTCCAGGATATGAGTGTGGCTTTCAAAGCGGCGCGCGAACTGCTGCAAAAATTCAAGCCGTCGGTTATGCGGCTGTATGACGAGGCGGAGACCGCTTCTCTTATTAAAAAGATCGTCGGCGTTGAAAAACCGGGCGCGTTTATGAACGTGGCTTATGAAGGCGTAAAGGAAATGGTGGATGTTGAGGAAAAGATTTTGCTTGACACCTTCCAAAAATACGGCGCCGAGGACTTAGGAAGCGAATACGGTGAAAAATGGTGGAAGGAGAAGATCACCTTCTTCTATCCCGGTCATATGATGGATATTCCGCAGTGCTTCGGCACCATGGATACCATCGCGCCTTACGGCAAGATCGAAGAAATCTACTGGGCGATGAAGGAAGCCATTGAGACCAACTTCCCACAGGCGAAGTTTATCGCCCACTTCTCTCACTGGTATGAGTGGGGCGCCATGGTCTACGACCGCTTTATTGTTGACGGTAAGGACGTTCCCGAGGATCCGGTCGAGGCGCTGCGTTTGCATCAGGCGATCTGGACCTGCGGAGTCAGAACGGCGCTCGCACACGGCGGCGTCGTCAACGACCACCACGGCGTCGGAATCAAGCTCGGCAGACTTATGAAAGAACAGTACGGTCCCGCAATGCAGGTATTCGAAGGATTAAAGAAAACGCTTGACCCCAACGGGATAATGAATCCGTTTAAGCTTGGTCTTTAATAAGGGAGGAATATACAATGAATATGTCTGAAAAAAGCAAACAACATGTGGATTCCTGCCGTTT
>CAJOQU010000092.1 GCA_905236975.1 uncultured Clostridia bacterium | reverse complement strand
GGTTTCCGAAGTCGCGCGGCGCGCCGGCATTGCAGGTGCGGAACGTTTCATAGACGCAAGAACGCTGGACACCGACGAAAAACTTGCCCACGCCGCAACCGCCTACACCGTTTTCGGCCGCGTCACCCCCGAACAAAAGAAAAAACTGGTGCAGGCTTTGCGTGCCGCCGGACACACCGTTGCCATGACGGGTGACGGCGTGAACGACGTGCTGGCTTTAAAAGAGGCCGATTGCTCCATCGCCATGGCCTCCGGGTCGGACATTGCGGCACAGGCCTCGCACATTGTTTTGCTGAATTCCGATTTTTCCGCCATGCCAAGCATTGTGGCCGAGGGAAGGCGGGTTATCAACAATATTGAACGCTCGGCTTCGCTTTACCTTTGGAAAAATGTGTTTTCCTTTGTGCTGACCCTTGTCACCCTGCTGTTTGCCCTGCCGTATCCGCTTGAACCGTCGCAGCTTTCGCTGATCTCGGCCATTACCATCGGGTTTCCTTCGTTTGTGCTGGCACTGGAGCCCAACCGCAACCCGGTACGGGGACATTTTATGAAAAATGTTCTCCACCGCGCTTTACCCGCGGCCATTACCAATTTGTTTATGGTCATCGGGGTTATGCTGTTTTATATTGCTTTTGACATTCCCAAAAATGAAATTTCCACCGTTTGCGCCATGATTGTGGGGCTGGTAGGGTTATTGATGCTATTTTCCACCTCTCGCCCCTTCAACCGCCTGCGCGCCCTGTTGTTTGTCTGTATGTCCGTGGCGCTGATCTTCGGCGCAGTCGCCTTTGCCGATCTGTTTTCTTTGGTGCCGTTAAGCTTTGGAAGCGGCCTGATTTTAGGGGTTTTCGCCATTCTCTCCATTCCTACCTATATGGGGATCCATATGCTCATTTTCCATGTGGGGGAGCTATTCACTTTTCTGCGCCGCAAACTGCAACGTCTATAAAACAAAAAGGGGCTGTCGCTTATTACGCGGCAGCCTCTTTTCTGTATATTACGGTTTACCCTTTCAATTGCGGCTCCGTTCTTCTTATCTTCCCCGGTAGAACCGGGGGTTATTCCCTCGTCTCAAGAGAGCAAAAGAAAAGCCCTTGGAAATTCTGCATTTCCAAGGGTTTGGGATTTTTGAAATTTTGCGTTGAATTATCTCTTTGAGAACTGCGGTGCGCGGCGAGCGCCTTTGAGACCGTACTTCTTTCTTTCTTTCATACGCGGATCGCGTGTTAAGAAACCGGCCTTTTTCAACGCGGGACGCAGTTCCGCGTCAGACTGCAGCAGTGCGCGTGCAATACCATGGCGAATGGCGCCGGCCTGACCGGTAACGCCGCCGCCCGACACACGGCAGACAACATCAAACTTTTCGGCTGTTTCGGTCAATGTTAAGGGCTGACGAACAATCAATTTCAGGGTTTCGAGACCGAAATAATCGTCGATATCCCTGTCATTAATGGTAATCTTGCCGGTACCGGCGTAAAGACGAACACGGGCAACCGAGCTTTTTCTTCTGCCGGTGCCGTAGAAATAAGATTTCGCTTCAAACATATTGTCTCTCTCCCCTCTTAAAATTCAAGCAGTTCCGGCTTTTGGGCAACCTGCGCATAATCGGCACCGCTGTAAACATGCAGACGGGTCAGCGCTTTGCGGCCGATGGTCGTATCCGGCACCATGCCTTTGACTGCAAGCTCCATGGCAAGCTCGGGGCGGGTCTTCATAAGAGAAGCGTATTTCACTTCTTTTAAGCCGCCGATATAGCCGGTGTGACGGCGATAATACTTCTTTTCCAGTTTTTTGCCTGTTAAAACCGCCTGTTCAGCGTTGATGACGACCACATGATCGCCACAGTCGACATGGGGCGTGAACTCCGGTTTACCCTTGCCGCGAAGAAGATCCGCAACTTTGGTTGCCGTACGCCCAAGCGGTCTGCCCGCTGCGTCGATAATATACCATTTACGCTGAATTTCAGCAGGTTTTGCCATAAATGTTGACATGATTCAAAACCTCCAAAACTTTCTTTCGAATTGGCCGGGCGCCGGGCGAAAAGCCTACCCGCAAGCGACCTGACCGTTCTTAGCTACCCTATGATACCACAACCTTGGTTGCTTGTCAACAAGATTTTTTGCAAATTTTAATTTAAATTTCGTTATCTCGTTTTATCTCTTTTTTTCTCTTTATATCTCTCATTTTCTCGTTTGTTATTTTTAAAAACGTCTATATCATTTCTTCATTTCCGGCCATATCGATGATGCGTGCCGTGGCATCCTTAAGGGTAAAAATCATCATCTTATGCCCGCTCTCTTCACTGTACGCTTTTCTGAGATGCGGAAGAATCTCAAAAACCTTTTCCTGTACCGCTTTGTTTTCTTCAAACACGGCCCTTCCGGTATAACGGAGCCATTTTCTGTCCTTTGGCGTAAAGGCGACGATCTCCACCAACGGGTTTTCTGTCATCTGACGGTATACCGCCTTAAAATCTCCAACGGTGAAATATTCTTTCCCGTCCATCTCGATATGGGCGCCGAGCGGTCTGACCCTTGCCTGCCTTCCGTCCTCCGTTGCAAGGAAAAACACGCCTGCCTGATCTAAAAATTCATGGATTCTTTTCATATTTTTCATATCATAATCACCATATCCTTTCTTGGACACAAAATGCGATCCATCATCACGGATATGGTGATGTTGATACGCATGTGCCACGGTTGCCACTTTGTTGGCGAGTGGCACGCGCCCTATATTTT
>CAJOQU010000091.1 GCA_905236975.1 uncultured Clostridia bacterium | reverse complement strand
TATACAAAAAACTGTGGAGGAATCGAATATGAAAATCACTGTTAAAAAATTGGCGAGCGGAATGCTTGCAGCGGCGCTGATCTTTGCGCTTGCGTTGTCAATGTCGGCGTGCGGCAAATCCGACACATCATCGACTGACACATCAACGGCCAACACATCATCGGTCGATACATCATCGGCACTGAAGCGAGTATATGAATGCCTGATAAAAGAGGACTCCGAATACAGTGAGTTCAAGGGCTACTACGCGGAATCGCTTCCCGATGTTAAATTTGAGGAAAAACTGGAAGATACGAAAATCACCATCTCCGCCAGCGGCAGCGAATATGCCGAGGGAACCTGGGATTTTGTTCTTGACGGAGATTATCTTACTATAAACGTCAATCAAGACGATTTTATGGGCGCAATGATGGTAAGCAATGTGGCAAGTGCCATAGGCGATTATCTTGGAATGGATCGCGATCTTTTGACCGGCTATCTGAACGGCATGGGCATACTTGATTATGAAAACACCGATTATATCATCAAACAAGATGAGGCGACAGGAACGTATACATTCAAGCTCAATATCACAAAGCCTTATGAAATGAAAGAGCTTGATCAAATGGTGATTGACAAAGCCCTTCTTTCCGACTATGAGCCCCTCTCAGAAGAATCCAGTAGTATAATGTTTACCATTGGCAAGGTATCCATGTCCGTGAACGGATCGGCGGATGAACTTACCGTCCTGCTCAGAGAATACGGCCAGCTTGATGAGGTCGCACTGAAATCCGTTGTGAACGCGATCAGCTATTTCAAGCCCAAGGGATATGAGAATTTCGTTGCCGATTTTACGAAAATCGAAGAGGTTGAGACAGACGGTTATAAGGTTTCTCTGCGGGTGGACGATGAAACGCTCGAGGATTCCGTTTTCCAAAAGGATGAAAAGTACAGCTTTATGATGGTTACGTTCGGCGGTGAATGATTGCCTCCCGACAAAGGATCTTGTTCATACTTCTGACGGAGTATATTTTCGTCGTACAAGTTGCTTGCATGATTACGTCATCGAGTCGGCAGGGTGTCAAAACCCTGCCGATACACATTTCAATGGCTTTTTCGGATGAAAAACGGAGGTTTGCTTACCAAACCTCGAAAAGGCGTAGAATCCAAAAGAGAAAAAAATGAAAGACCGGAAGCAAAAAAAGGTTGACTATCGGCGGGTTTTGTGGTATGATAACATTGTTAGCCGTGCGGGTGTAGTTCAATGGCTAGAATCCCAGCCTTCCAAGCTGGTCGTGTGGGTTCGATTCCCATCACCCGCTCCATGTCGCCGCAAGTTGCAAATTGCTTGCGGCGATTTTTTATGTATCAATCTACTGACGAGGGTCTAATCCACAAAAGGAAAGGAACGATGGTATGTTAGGCAATTTTTCTTACTGCAACCCTACCAAACTGTATTTCGGCAAAGGCTCGCTGTCTTTTTTAGAGGAGGAGCTGAAAAAATACGGCCAAAACGTTTTGCTGATTTACGGCGGCGGCTCTATTAAACGAAACGGTATTTATGACGAGGTGCTCAACATTCTGCAAAAAGCGGGCAAAACGGTAGCGGAGGTCGCCGGGGTCATGCCCAATCCGACCATTCACAAGCTGAACGAAGGCGTCGCCGTTGCGCGAAAGCACAACACCGATCTGATTCTGGCCGTAGGCGGCGGATCGGTCTGTGATTATGCCAAGGCGCTGTCGGTTTCGGTTCATTATCACGGCGATCCGTGGGAAAAATATTATATTCGTTTTGAAGAACCCGATTGCGAGACCTTACCGGTGGGGTGCGTGCTGACCATGGCGGGCACCGGATCCGAAATGAACGCCGGCGCCGTGATTACCAACCCGGAGCAAAAGCTGAAAATCGGGCATGTGTTTGCCGATGAAAAGATTATGCCCCGCTTTTCGGTTTTGGATCCCACTTACACCCTGACTCTGCCGAAATACCAAATGACGGCGGGGATTTACGATATATTCAACCATATCTGCGAGCAGTATTTTTCGGGAGAGGACGACAATACCAGTGATTATATCAGCGAGGGATTGATGCGCTCGGTCATTCATGCAAGCCGGATCGCAAACAAAGACCCGCAGGATTACGAGGCACGCAGCAACCTGATGTGGACAGCCACCTGGGCGCTGAACACATTGGTGTCTAAGGGCAAATCCACCGATTGGATGGTTCACATGCTGGGGCAAGCGGTCGGCGCGTTGACCGACGCTACTCACGGCATGACCTTGGCGGCGGTGTCCTTGCCGTATTATCGGTATATTCTACCCTACGGGGTGGCAAAATTCAAGCGGTTTGCGGTGAATGTGTGGGGCGTTTTCCCTGAAAACAAGACCGACCGGGAGATAGCCGAGGAAGGTCTTGCGGCCATGGAGGGCTGGATGAAGGAGCTGGGGCTGGTTTTGCACATCGGCGAGCTTGGCGCAACGGCCGAGATGATTCCCGATATCGTAAAAGCGACCCTGATCTTAGACGGCGGCTACAAGGTACTGACCAAAGACGAGGTCGCCTTTATCCTGAAAGAGAGCTTATAACCGAAAAATATGGCGCAAAACAGCATCCGCTTTTCAACAGTCTAAGGAATCATAATAAAAACCGATGTCGGCTTACGGCATCGGTTTTTAATCTTTTGAACTTAATGAAAGATCGTCTGCACGCCGTCTACAAATTCGCCCACCGCTTTGACAAGCTTGGTAGAGCCTTTGGCAACGTTTTTATGATCCTGCATCATGACCTTGCCCACCGCGACAACCGCCGCACCGGCCAACATTCCGGTTCCAAGGCCCTTCATAAAAGTCATGGAATTGTTTTGCATAAAACCTCTCTCCTTTCGTGTAACAGAAAGTGCTGCTGCACTGACATTAGTATTGCGCAAAAGGCAGAGTTTTATGGTAAGAAAAAATTACAAAACAATCAGATTTTTCGGACTTTTGGTGAAATTTTCAAATCCGTTTTCGGTCACGACCACCATGTCTTCTATGCGCACGCCAAAACGGCCGGGCAGGTAAATCCCGGGTTCAACCGTCATGACCACGCCGGGCTGCAGTTCTGTTTTGCAAGAAGGGTTGCAGGCCGGCGATTCATGAATGTCCAGCCCCACGCTGTGCCCGAGCCCGTGACCAAAAAACTCGCCATAGCCCGCGGCGGCAATGCAGTCCCGTGCGGCGCGGTCAACTTCACAGCAAACGGCGCCGGGGCGGATCATACGAAAGGCCGCCTGTTGCGCCCGTAAAACCGTTTCGTAAATCTC
>CAJOQU010000090.1 GCA_905236975.1 uncultured Clostridia bacterium | reverse complement strand
GGGCGAACGTACCGTGCGAATCGATAACGGCCAATTTCTTTACTATTATGAAAAATCGAACGAAAGCGCGGGCATTTCCTACATTGTTGATCTGCAGACCGCTTACGGTTTTGAGCTTGGCACCGTCAGCTTGGAGGTAAAGGAAGCACTGGCCGGGTATGAACCGGAGGAAACAGATTTAACGGAAGACGACGTGTTTTTCCTGTTTGGCATTTCGAACGCCACGGGCCTTCGGGTGAATTTTGACAACATCGGTATTTTATTTGTTTTTCAGGATAATTTGCTTTGTGCAACCGCTATTTACAATACGACCAATTGGACTTTATAGGTGATCGTTATGCCAACCAATGCAGAAATCAATCCCAACCTCTTACCGGTACTGCCCCTGCGTGGGCTGGTGCTGTTTCCGGGAACGGCGCTGACCATCGACATCAGCAGAAAAGCTTCGCTGGGCGCTTTGCGCTATGCCTCGCTTCATGACCGCCTTGTTTTTGTGGTCGCGCAAAATGATCTGTTTACCGAGGAACCGGGCGAAAAAGATTTATATGAAATCGGCTGTATCGCCAAGCTGCGGCAAACGGTCAAAATAGGGGAAGATACGGTTAAAGTCGTGTTAGAAGGGGTCTGCCGTGCCGGTCACGGCGCTTTGACACAGAACGATTACTGCGTCCTGACCGAAGTGACCGAAATTCACGATAAGCCGGTTCGAAATCGCCCCGTTTACATGGAAACCCTGTTACGTCGTATGAAAATGAGCTTTGCCAAATTCATTTCATGTATTCCCGGCGTGCCGGCTGAGGTTGTTATGCGGGTGGAATCAGGGGATGACCTTTCCTTTTTGACCGATTTTATCGCCTTCAGTGTGCCGGCGCCGTATGATGATAAGCAGTACATTTTAGAGCAAAACAACGTGGTGACTCGCACCAAAATTTTGATCGATATGCTGGAAAAGGAAAGCGAAATTGCAAAGATCGATCAGAAAATCAACGCCAAAACCAAAGAGATCATTGATCAAAACCAGCGTGAATATTATTTGCGAGAGCAAATGAAGGTCATTTCATGCGAACTGTACGGCGATGAATGCGACGAAATCGAAGAATACCACAGCCGGATCGAGGCCTTAAAAGCGCCTGAATCGGTCAAAGAAAAATTGCACGGCGAAGTGGTCAAGCTGGATAAAATGCCCCAGGGCTCGCATGACGGCAGTACCCTGCGCGGGTATTTGGATACCTGCCTGGAACTTCCGTGGGAGCACACGACCAAACTCCGTACCGATATCAAACGTGCCGAACGTATTCTTGACCGCGACATTTACGGCATGGAAAAGGTGAAGGAACGCATTTTGGAGTTGCTTTCAGTCTATACGCTGGCGCCCGATATCAAGGGGCAAATCATTTGTCTGGTGGGGCCTCCCGGTGTGGGAAAGACCTCCATCGGCAAAACCATTGCCGAATGCATGGGCCGCAATTTTGCCCGCATTTCCTTGGGCGGCGTGCATGATGAAGCCGAAATTCGCGGCCATCGCAGAACCTATATCGGCGCCATGCCCGGCAAGATCATCAAAGCCATTCAAAACGCAGGCAGCGGCAATCCCTTGCTTTTGCTGGATGAGATCGACAAGCTGGCCGGCGACTATCACGGCGACCCGGCGGCGGCTTTGCTTGAAGTTTTGGATCCCGAACAAAACGTCGCCTTTTCGGATCATTATATCGAAATTCCGTATGACCTGAGCCGCACGGTCTTTATTGCCACGGCTAACAATGCTTCGACCATACCAAAGCCCCTGCTTGACCGAATGGAGGTCATTGAGCTTCCCGGCTATACCAGGGAAGAAAAGCTGCAGATCGCCAAGCGTCATTTGGCTCCCAGGCAGCTGTCGCAGCATGGGCTGTCGCCTAAAATGCTGCGGTTTACCGATGGCGCTTTTTACACACTGATCGATTTTTATACCCGTGAGGCCGGTGTGCGCCGGTTGGAACGCTGCATTGCCGCGCTTTGCCGCAAGGCGGCTAAACGCATTGCAGAGGGCGAGACAAAGAAGATCACCTTAAAGGCCGAAGATGTGGAGGCAATGCTCGGCAAAAAAAGGTATAGGCCTGAGGCTCTCTTAGAACATGACGAGGTGGGGATCATCAACGGACTTGCCTGGACCTCCGTAGGCGGCGAAATCATGCAGTTAGAGGTCAACGCCATGGTCGGCACCGGTAAGGTGGAATTGACCGGTTCGCTTGGCAGCGTCATGCAGGAGTCGGCCAAAGCGGCGGTCAGCTTTGTGCGTGCTAACGCCGAAGTACTGGGGATCGATCCGGAATTTTACAAAAACCGCGATATCCATATTCACGCCACCGAGGCGGCGGTTCCCAAGGACGGCCCCTCAGCCGGGGTCACTATGACGGTCGGCTTGGTTTCGGCGCTTTCCGGATTGCCGGTAAGGCGGGATGTCGCCATGACGGGCGAAGTCACCATCCGCGGCCGCGTACTGCCCATTGGGGGACTGCGTGAAAAATCCATGGCGGCCTATACCGGCGGCGTAAAAACGGTGTTTATTCCCAAAGCCAATCTGCCGGATCTGGAAGAGGTGGACGCGGTTGTCAAGGAACATGTGGAGTTTGTGCCGGTTTCCCATGTGGAGGAGATTCTTTCCCGCGCGCTGGTGCGTCCCAAAGAAACAAGCGATACTCCCGCCTTTTTATACCGTGAGGTCGCTCCCCAAGCGGCGGTCACCTCGGTGAGGCAGTAGAAATGAAGATACAAAACGCCGTATTTGAAAAGTCATTTGGTACCGCGGCGCAGTTAGAGCCATCCACCCTGCCGGAAATTTGCTTTTGCGGCCGTTCCAATGTGGGAAAATCCTCACTGATCAACAAACTGCTTGGCCGCAAATCACTGGCGCGGGTCAGTTCTAAACCGGGAAAAACGGTTACCATCAATTTTTATCGGGTGGGGGAGCTGCGACTGGTCGATCTGCCGGGCTATGGCTATGCCAAGGTGCCATTTGCCGAAAAATCCCGTTGGTCGGAGCTAATGGAATCGTATTTCACCACCGGTCGCCGTATCCGTCATGTTTTTCAATTGGTGGATATGCGCCACCCGGCTACACCGTTCGATCTTTCCATGCTGGCGTTTCTGCGGTCGGTTGACATCCCTTATACCGTGGTGCTGACCAAAGCCGATAAATTAAACCGCACCGAAACCGCCGACCGCCTGACACGTATTCGGGAAGAATTGGGCGACCTTGCCGACGGGACGGAAATTTTGCCCTTTTCGGTGCAAAACGCCGATTCGGTCGAGGCGTTGCGCGAGATCATTGATCGATCAACCGATTTTTGTTGACAGCAGCGGTTTTGGTTGTTATAATAGAATAGTCTAAAGGCATTGAGGAAGAAAAGTACTTTTGGTTTGGGGCGCTCAGAGAGCCGCCGGTGCTGAAAACGCGGCCGCCCTGCAAAGGGAAGAACACTTCTCAGCCGCAATCTGAACGATTTTCTAAGGAATTTTTATTAGGTGCGCCGTCGGGACGCGTTAAGTCCAAAGAGTGACCTTTTTAGGTAAGTTGGGTGGCACCGCGGATAGCGTCTATTCGTCCTGATCGTGATTAGGAGTATAGGCGCTTCATTTTTTTAGGAGCAAACAGCATAAAATCTCCGTTTGCCGCTACGGGAGATTTTACGACTTATCGGTGCTGATGCGCAGCGGCAGATTGGAGATCATGATGAAACATACCGATATTTTTGAAATTTTTTCAAACCCCGAATTCAAGGGCGCTGAGGTGACGGTCTGCGGTTGGGTGCGTACCTCACGCGATTCTAAAAACATGGCGTTTATTGAACTGAATGACGGCACCTCTTTCCGCCACTTGCAGATTGTGCTGGATAAGGCGAATTTTTCCGATGTTTCGCCCTTTTTAAAGCTCGGCTCTTCGCTGAAGGTGGTGGGTACGGTGGTGGATTCCGCCGTTGCCGCGGATTCGGTTGAGATCAACGCCAAAGTAATCTCGGTGCTGGGCTCCTGCCCGCCGGATTACCCACTGCAAAAAAAGCGCCACACGCTGGAATATTTGCGTACCATGCCGCATTTGCGGGTGCGTACCAATACCTTTAACGCGGTGCTCCGCGTGCGTTCGGTCGTGTCGGCCGCGGTGCATGAGTTTTTTCAGGCGCGCCGATTTGTGTATGTGCATACGCCGCTGATTACCGCCAGCGACTGTGAAGGCGCGGGCGAGATGTTTCAGGTCACCACCATTGGGTACAGCAATGAATATCAAACCGCGGAAGATTACTACGCCGGTGATTTCTTTGGCAAGCGGGCGGCTTTAAGCGTTTCCGGCCAGTTGGAGGGCGAGGTCGCCGCCATGGCCATGGGCAAGATTTATACCTTTGGCCCCAGCTTTCGCGCCGAAAAAAGCAATACGCCGCGTCATGTGGCGGAGTTTTGGCATGTGGAGCCCGAGGTCGCTTTTGCCGAATTGCCTGATATTATCGAGATCGCCGAAGATCTGATCAAATATATCATTCGCACGGTGCTTGAACGCTGTCCCGATGAAATGAAATTTTTCGATGAACGTGTTGAAAAGGGTCTGATCGAAAAATTACAATCGGTCGTTTCACATGATTTTGCCGTGATGACTTATACCGAGGCGGTCGAGCGCTTACAGGCGTCGGGTGAGTCATTCCAGTACCCGGTCGAATGGGGCTGTGATCTGATGACCGAGCATGAACGCTATATTGCCGAAGTGATTTGTCAAAAACCGGTCTTTTTGACCGATTACCCCAAAGAAATCAAATCTTTTTACATGAAGCAAAACCCCGACGGTAAAACCGTGGCCGCTACCGATCTGCTGGTTCCCGGCGTGGGGGAGATTATCGGCTGCAGTGAGCGTGAGGCCGATTTGGATAAATTGCTTGCCGCCATGAAGAAACGCGGCATGTCGTTGGATGAATACGAGCATTATATCGCTTTGCGCCGCTTTGGCACCGTGCCGCACAGCGGCTTTGGCCTGGGTCTTGAGCGCATGATCATGTATGTGACCGGTATGGCCAATATTCGCGATGTGATCCTTTATCCCCGTACTGTGGGCAGCATTTCATAAAGAAGGGTGATTTTCATGCAAACTTATACCGCTAAACTCAATGAATTTGAAACGCAGCAGGCCATTGCCTTTGTAAAAGAAAAATTTTCCGCCGAACTGTGCGACGCACTGGATCTTTCCCGCGTGACAGCTCCTCTGTTTGTCAAACGCGGCAACGGCATCAACGACGATCTGAACGGTGTGGAGCGCCCGGTGGATTTTGACATTCAAGAGACCGGCGAGATCGCCGAGGTGGTACACAGCCTTGCCAAGTGGAAACGTATGGCTTTAATGCGTTTCGGCTTTCCGGTTCATACCGGGCTTTATACCGACATGAATGCCATCCGGCGGGACGAGGTGTGCGACAATATCCATTCCATTTATGTGGATCAGTGGGATTGGGAAAAGGTCATCACCGCCGAAGACCGCAATGAGGAATACTTAAAAGCCACGGTTCGCAGCATCTACGGCGCCATTTTGCGCACGGCAAAAGCAGTCTGCGAAAAATTCCCGGTGATCGATATTACGCTGCCCGGGCAGATCCGGTTTGTCACTACCTATGAGTTGGAGGAGCGGTATCCCGACCTTACGCCCAAGGAACGTGAGAACATGGCCGCTAAAGAATACGGCGCGGTGTTCATTATGAAAATAGGCGGCAGATTGAAAAACGGCCAAAAGCACGACGGCCGCGCCCCCGATTATGACGACTGGAACCTGAACGGCGATATTGTGGTTTATAACGCGGTGCTGGACAGCGCCTTTGAAATTTCATCTATGGGCATTCGGGTCGATCGAGAAAGCTTGTTGACGCAATTAAAGCAAGAAAACGCCGAGGATCGCCTGCAATTTGAATTTCATAAATTGCTGCTTTCGGGCGCGCTGCCCCTTAGCGTTGGCGGCGGCATCGGGCAGTCACGGCTTTGCATGCTGCTGCTGCAAAAGGCTCACATTGGTGAGGTGCAGGTTTCGATATGGCCGCAAAAAGAGATTGATCAATGTAAACGCGCCGGCATTCATTTGATGTAATGGGCGTCTTGGCTTTTGCGATTAGGTTGCCGCAGACCGCCCTTGCGCGGTTGAGCACCGAAAGGCAGGGGAGTGTTTCATGAAGGATTTCACGTCTTTTCAACAACAACGAAAATTAGACGACGTCAAGCACACCATCCGCCAGTTAGAGGCTTTGATCGAAGTAATTGCTTTTTCGTTGGTATATTATTTTATCTATCGCACGTTTTATGTAGGTTCGGTCTTTTTGCCTTATTTAACCTACGGCAAATACGTGTTGATGTTGGTTTACGGCATTATCAGCCTTATTTTGTTTGGTTACTGCGGCAGTTTTCAGTTTGGGCATTTAAAACCCTTTGATGTCATGGTTTCACAGAGCATCTCTATTGTTTTGGTCAACATCATCACCTATTTTCAGTTGTGCCTGATGGCTAATGACATGATTCAGGTCTACCCGCTGTTGATCCTTTGTATTTTGGAAGGAATTGTGGCTTTGATCTGCACCCTTCTGTTTTCGGCGCTTTACCACCGGCTGTATATACCCAAAAACATGCTGATGATCTTCGGCAATAAAGATTCTGTTACCTTGAAACTGAAAATGGATACCCGTGCCGATAAATACCACATCAAAAAAATGCTGTCGGTTGAGGCGGGGTATGAAAACATTTGCCGGGAAATTTCGCAATATGACGCGGTGGTTTTGAACGATATCCCCGCGCAAATTCGAAACGATATTTTAAAATTCTGCTACCAAAACGGCGTGCGTACCTATTTGACCCCCAAATTAACCGATATTATGGTGCAAGGCTCTTCCGATATGAATTTGTTTGACACGCCGCTGTTGCTTGTGCGCGGCAGAGGATTGCGCCCTGTGCAGGCTTTTGTAAAACGAACGCTTGACGTTCTGCTGTGCTCGGTTGCCATGATCCCGGCTGCGCCGGTTATGTTAATTACGGCGCTTGCCATTAAAATTGAAGATGGCGGCAGTGTCTTTTTCCGCCAAAAACGCGTTACGAAAGACGGGCGCGAGTTTGATATTTTGAAGTTTCGCAGCATGATTGAAAACGCCGAAAAACACGGCGAGGTTATTCCCGCACGCGGCGGCGACCCCCGCATTACCCGGGTCGGAAGGATCCTTCGTGCGTCCCGTTTGGACGAGCTCCCCCAACTGCTCAATATCATCAAAGGGGATATGTCCATTGTCGGGCCGCGGCCTGAGCGCGTGGAGCATGTCAAGCGTTATACGGCCGAAATTCCCGAGTTTGCTTTTCGCACCAAAGTCAAAAGCGGGCTTACCGGCTACGCGCAGATTTACGGAAAATATAACACCTCGCCTTATGATAAACTGCGGTTGGATTTGATGTATATTGAAAATTATTCTTTGTTGTTAGATATCAAATTGGTGCTGATGACTCTGCAAATCTTATTCCGGCGGGAATCGACCGAAGGCTTTGAAAAAGTGGATGAATTGCGAAAGCAAAAGGACAAGATTATCACCGAACTGGATTCCCCGGCAGATAATTCGAAATAGGAGAAGAACAAAAATATGAACAACCGATATTTTTCTTTAATTGCTTCGTTTCTTTATGATTTTATTACCGCATTAGGTTCGTTGCTTCTTGCGTTGACAGTTGAATCAAGTTTTCGCCAGATCGATCACAGAATGTTTTTGTTTTCCGTTTTTGTCTGGCCATTTTTGGTTGTCGTTTCCTTTTATTTGTTTAAGATTTACCGTATACTTTGGCGTTTTTCCGGTTTGACGGAACTGGTGCGCTTATTGTTCGCTCTTTTGGTGGCTTTGGCGGCCTTCTTCATATCACAGATGGCGGTGTTTAACATCTGCTACCGGTTGGACGCTTTTCTGCTCACGCTCTTTTTCACAACCTTCTTCACGGTCGCGTACCGCATGTGTTTAAAAAATTTTTTAAACTATCGCGACAGCAAACGCAACCATACCGAAGACCAATCTCATAATAATCTTTCGGGTAATATCATGATCATTGGCGGCGGCAACGCGGCCTCGATGATTATGAACGAAATTTTTCACCACGGCGACTCCATGAGTGCAAAAGTCAAATGCATGATCGATGACAATCCCGCCAAGATCGGCAGCTATATTTCAAGCGTAAAAATTGTCGGGGATCGCAACAGCATTATCGAAATGGCGAAAAAATATGATATTCAAACCATTTTGTTTGCCATTCCAAGCTGTAATAATAAACAAAAATCCGAAATTCTTAATATTTGTCAACAAACGGGCTGCGAATTAAAGATCGTTCCTTCCATTTATGAGCTCATGAACGACGCCCCGACCAAACTTGCCGCAAAAATCCGTAATGTTGAGATCGAAGACCTGCTCGGCCGCGAACCCATCGATTTGCAGGTGGGTCGGGTTATGGATTATGTGGCCGGAAGCGTTGTGCTGGTCACGGGCGGCGGCGGCACCATCGGCAGTGAGCTTTGCCGGCAGCTTGCCGAGCATCATCCTAAACAACTGATTATTTTTGATATTTATGAAAACAATGCTTATGACATCCAAAATGAACTCAAACGCAATCATCCGCAGTTGAATCTGGTCACCTTGATCGGCTCGGTGCGCGACAGTAAACGATTGGAATGCGTGTTTGAAAAATACCGGCCGGACATTGTCTATCACGCGGCGGCGCATAAGCATGTACCCTTGATGGAAGACAGCCCCAACGAAACCATTAAAAACAATGTGATCGGAACCTTAAAAACCGCTCGCTGTGCGGACAAGTACGGCGTGAAAAAATTTGTGCTGATCTCAACCGATAAGGCAGTCAATCCCACCAATATCATGGGCGCCTCCAAGCGGATGTGCGAAATGGTGGTACAGACCTACAACAATCGCTCAAAAACTGAATTTGTCGCTGTGCGGTTTGGTAATGTGCTGGGCAGTAACGGCAGTGTGATTCCGCTGTTCAAAAAGCAAATCAAAGAGGGCGGTCCTGTCACCGTGACCGATCCGGATATTATTCGTTATTTTATGACCATCCCCGAGGCGGTCACGCTGGTATTGCAGGCCGGCGCCACGGCTAAAGGCGGCGAAATCTTTGTGCTGGATATGGGCAAGCCGGTCAAAATTTTGACTTTGGCTGAAAATTTGATTAAACTGTCCGGCTTTACGCCATATCAAGATATCAAGATTGAATTTATCGGCCTGCGCCCCGGCGAAAAGCTGTACGAAGAAATGCTCATGGCCGAGGAAGGCTTGCAGGAAACCGAAAATAAACTCATCAAGATCGGTCGTCCCATTGAATTTGACGAGGAAAAATTTTTGGCCGATCTGGACAATCTCTATCGCTCCATGTATGATGAAACGGTGGACATTCGCGCCATGATCCAAAAAATCGTGCCGACCTACCATTATCAACAATAAAATAGAAATGTTTGCACAATATGAAAAGCCAACCTGATTTCATTTACAGTTCGGGTCGGCTTTTTTTCACAGTATTTTACAGCACATTGGCGGTATTTTATTCCGGCGGCTCCCGCAGGTAGGCGGTAATGCTTTGCCCGGTTTTGCGCTTAAAGGCGGTGCGAAAGTATTCCACATCCTTGTATCCGCAGCGTGCGGCGATCTCTTTTTGGGAAAAATAATCGGTTTCCAACAGGGTTTTGGCATATTGAATCCGTAAAGAATCCAAATACTGCTTGGGGCTGACGCCATATATTCGGTGAAATTCGCGCCGAAACAGCGCCACGCTGACAAGGGCACGCGCCGCCAGCTTTTCCACCGATAAGGCAGTATCCGAAAGATTTTGGCGGATAAATTCGGCGGATTCAATGATACGATTATCCCGCGGATCAGAGGAAAAACCGAATTCACGCGTCATTTCCGCAAAAATCTCATACAATATCGCGCAAATGAGATGGTTGCCACCCGCCTCATTTCGGGTGCGGATGTCCAGCGCTTTGCGAAACAGAGTGATATATTTGCCGATTTCTCGGGGTTGAAAGATCTCGATTTCATCCATCACAAAATCCAGCATTTGAAAGTGAATGACCAGAATCATTTCTTCACAGGCTTCCCGCACATAGGATAGACCTTCCGGAATCAAGCAAATACTGCCCGGTACAAAGCTGACCGTTTTTCGGTTGTAGTGATATTTGCCCGGTGTTTCCAAGCGCAGCGAAATGGCCGAAAATTTGCGGCCGGGTACCTCGATGCGCCCCTGCTTTTGGTGAAAGTTTAAAACGTCTACTACGGAGACCGCCGTTTTTTCAGGTAGCATAAGCCGCCTCCCTTCTTCTTACAGTATAAGGTAGATATTAGCGAAAATCAAGTGTTTTATAGCGAAAATAGGGTTGTTTTGTATCGAAATTCAAGTATAATGAAAGAAAAAACGGCTTGCATCATGTGCAAGCCTTCTTGGAGGTTCTTAGATGAGCATCGTGGAACAATTATCCGCGCTTGGCGTTGTGCCGGTCATTAAGATCGATTCCGCCAAAGACGCGATCCCTTTGGCACAGGCGCTGAAAAACGGCGGACTTTGCGCGGCGGAGATTACCTTCCGCACCGACGCGGCTGAGGAGGCCATTCGCCTGATCGCGAAAAATTTCCCTGATTTTTTAATCATTGCGGGGACGGTTCTGACCCCCGAACAGGCCGATACCGCCATGGCGGCGGGTGCGGCGGCAATCGTCAGCCCCGGCACCAATCCGGCGGTAGTCAGGCATTGCCTTGACAAAGGGTATCCGGTTATTCCGGGCGTTTGCACCCCCAGTGAGGTCGAAACCAACCTTGCCATGGGGCTTACCTACTTAAAGTTCTTTCCGGCCGAGGCGGCGGGCGGCGTGAAGATGATCAACGCCATGGCCGCTCCCTATACCAAGGTCAAGTTTATGCCGACCGGCGGCATCAACGCCGGAAATATCGGCTCGTATTTGGCAAGCAAGGCGGTCTTTGCCTGCGGCGGCAGTTGGATGGTGCCGGGCGATAAAATCAAGGCCGGTCAGTTTGATGAAATCGAAGCCCTCACCCGCGAAGCGGTGCAGGTGGTAAAGGAGTGTAAAAAATGAAAGTGGTAACCTTTGGCGAAATTATGCTGCGCTTGGCTCCCAACGGCTATGAACGCTTTTTCCAAACCGATCAAATGCAGGCGACCTTTGGCGGGGGAGAAGCTAATGTGGCGGTCAGTCTTGCCAATTACGGGGTTGACAGCGTGTATGTCACCAAGCTTCCGGCGCACGCGATAGGGCAGGCGGCTATTAACAGTCTGCGCACCTTTGGGGTGGATACCTCCAAAATTACCCGCGGCGGCGAACGGGTCGGCATTTACTACTTGGAAAAGGGCGCTTCACAGCGTGGCTCGGTCTGCATTTATGATCGCAAGCATTCCGCCATTCAAGAGGCGTCGCGTGACGATTTTAATTGGGATGACATTTTCGATGGCGCCGATTGGTTTCACTTTACCGGCATTACCCCTGCGCTGGGGGAAAATTTGGTTGAAATTTGCCGTGAGGCCTGCATGGCCGCAAAACAGCGCAACATCAAAATCTCCTGTGACTTAAATTATCGCGGCAAGCTGTGGACAAGGGAACAGGCAAGAGCCGCTATGACCGAGCTTTGTCAATATGTTGATGTCTGTATCGCCAATGAGGAAGATGCGAAGGACGTCTTTGGCATTGAAGCACAAAACACCGATATTACCGGCGGAAAACTGAATTACGAGGGCTACAAAAGCGTCGCAAAACAATTAGCGGATCGCTTTGGCTTTGAAAAAGTTGCCATCACCCTGCGCACTTCGCTTTCGGCGAATGATAACGACTGGGCGGGTATGCTGTACGACGGGCAGGAATACGCTTTTTCCAAAACCTATCACCTGCACATTGTTGATCGCGTTGGCGGCGGTGATTCCTTTGGCGGCGGGTTGATCTATTCACTGCTTTCCGGCAAAAGCACACAGGATGCGATAGAGTTTGCGGTGGCGGCTTCGGCGCTAAAGCACTCCATTGAAGGCGATTTCAACCGCGTCACCGTGGCCGAGGTGGAAAAACTGGCCGGCGGCGACGGTTCCGGCCGCGTTCAGCGTTGACCCTTTTCTTGTTTAGGGCGAACGTATTAAATATATAGTTAAGCGGGAGTTTTTGCATAAAGCAAAGCGCCCGCTTATGTTTTTAGGCAAGGGATTTTGCCCTTCTCATGTTGACAAAATGAAGCGGATATTCTATAATAGACTTATTATTTAAATCGTATATTTTAGGGAAGTATTCAAATGTCAAAAATGCAAAATTTAAGAAATGTCGCTATCATCGCGCACGTGGATCACGG